>JANTFG010000348.1 GCA_024763555.1 Thermoanaerobaculales bacterium | reverse complement strand
TGCTCTTCTTCGTCTCGCTGCGGGATGTCTCGAGTTCCCAGCCCGGACCCAGACACCAGGCTGCGATCCGGGCCACCAGGGTGGCGGTCTTCCCGGTTCCCGCACCGGCCTCCATGGCGATCGGCCGGTCAAAGATGGTCTGGGCCGCCAGCCGGGCTTCCGCATCGCGCTGCTTCGGTGAGAGAGAAGGATCGCTCATGAGCGGCCTCCTCCTGCGGGCGTCCTCGGCAAGTGCCACAGCGGCGGCAGTGGATCGTTTTCGGCTGAATTGTCGATCACCCTCCTCAGGCGGCTCCGAAAGCCGGAGTCGCTCCGGAAACAGGCCTCCTGAAGATCGCAGTAGCGGCAGGAGGAGTTGTTCCCATCACCATCCCATCGTGGGATCGCAAGGCCTTCTCTCCAGGCGGACAGCAGGATGTTGATGACCCTCGCCAGCTCTTCGGCTGACTCTTCCGGGCCGATCTCCAGGGTGCGTTCTTCCGAGTTCGGATCCAGGAAGAGGTATCGTCCCATGCTGTCTTCACCGCCGGAGCAGGCGTAGACGGCGGCCTGCAGGCGCCGGCCCTGCCTGAGCTCGGTGGGGAGTTTTTTTCCGTTCTTTCCGCTCTTATAATCGGTCAGGAGCAGGCCATTGTCCCTCGGGTCCACCCGGTCGGCCCGAAAGTGAATGTCGATCATCCCTGAACTCTCCAGGTTGAGTGGGCATCTCCCGCTGATCTCCGCCCCGAGAATCTCCCGAAATCCCCGACTCCAGTCTTCCTCCCGGGCCTGTTCGAGATAGGCTCGGGCCGCCCGGGCCAGGGGCGATCCAAGGATGGGCAGGCCCTCCTCACCGGCCACTTTCTGCGATGCCCGCCGGAGCAATTCGGCGAGTTGATCATCTGCGGGCCAGGGGACACGGATGGGCGGGGAATCCCGGAGCCTGTCGAGGCTGATGTCCCGACCGACAGGCGCCCCGGCCTGGGCTACGATCTTTTCCAGCACCTCATGGACGACCCTGCCGACCAGAAGGCCCTTGAAAGGGGTCTCGGCGGAGAGTGCTTCAGCAGGCGCCTCCAGACCGAGTTCTTTCTTGAGGAATTGTCTCCAGGGACAGGCCGAGTAGCTTTCGAGTCGGGTGACCCAGAGTTCCTGCGGTGGACCGATCCCGGTGAGTCCGATGAAGGGCCCGAGGTCCTCGCGTGGCTGTGGCGGGGCAAGCTCGTCCAGCAGGGGCTTCAGGTGGGGCGAGCGACCGTCTTTAAGGGCCTCCGCCGCCAGCGCCAGCTCATCACGCCGTCCTTCGAGACCGGAGATGGCGGCGTGCTCCAGAGCGGGTCGAATCCAGGGCGTAGCTCCGGACTCCCGGTCGGGCGAAAAAACATCCCGAACCCGGGTCTTCTCCTTCGGGAGCCGTCCTTCGAGGCGAAGTCTCTCGATGAATGCGGAGGGATTGGCGGCCTTTCCGTCGGCCTCCACATTCCGCCAGGAGAGCGTCACCTTTTCGGCGGCAGCCAGGAGCTGGGCAAAGAGATAGTTCTCTTCGAGTCGGGAGCGCTCTGCCAGGGGGATCTCCGGCAGGATGACGGACATTTCGTGACGGATACTCTCCGGCAGGATCGGGTCCTCATGGGTCTTCCGGGGAAAGTTGCCGCGGTTCAACCCCCTGAGGAAGAGGTGTTCGAAGCAGCGGGAGCGGGCCTCCATGACGCTCAGTACCTGGATTCCCCCACCGCTCCCGCCGAGCGCTTCCTTCGAGGGATCGTCGAGAAGACGCGGGAGCAGGCTTTCCAGATGCTCCCAGCGGATTGCAGGCAGGCCTCGCAGCACTGTTGAGAGGTCATCCAGACGGTTGCTTAGATCACGGTTTTCGGAAATTCCATTGAGATCGAGAATTTTCCCGATCCACCTGAAATAATCGGTAGCGAATGCTTCCCCGGGGCGCTCTGCGAGGGTCCCGAGGAGGCTGCGCGCGGCCTCTTGGGCGGCCTCCAGCTCCTTCCGGGCCAGAGATGGGTGGATCCGTGTACCGTCCGCGCCGTCCTCCCTGATACCCTCCACCAGCGGCAGCTTCAGGCTGCCTTTCGCGCAGAGATGATCCAGATCCATCGATTCGAGGTCATCCAGGCGGGCGGCGCCTGCACTCCGGAGCGCCACTTCGAGCAGGAGAAGATCCTTCACGCCGGGAAGAACTTCCACACATTCCAGCCAGCTGGAGACCGCCGTGCGCCCGCGGCGCGACAGCAGTTCAAGCAGTGCTCTGAAGCGACGGGATTTCCCGCCCCGGGGAAGGGTGACACCCTCGCCGGAGAAGGGGATGCCCAGGCGCGTGAAGTGACGCCGGATCGATGCGGCGATGGGAGCGTCGATGAGACGCGCGACGACGCCGATGCCTTCGGGAGAGGCGCCGGCATCCAGCAGGCAGCGGATCCGTGCGGCGATCTCGCGGGTTTCAGCCTCCGGGCCGGGCGCTGAAAAGGCATCCAGGACCGGGGATGGGACTGTGGGAGGAACCCATTCTGCCAGTTTCAGACAGCCCGGGCCTCCGAGTCTGTCGGCCAGGCGTTCCACGAAAACCGAGCCCGCAGCCTTTTCTTCCGGGCGGGCGGGATCCGGAGGGAGATCCAGCAGCAGCTCGGCCCCGTTCCGGCGGCAGAGGGTTTCGAGAAAATCGGAAACGAGGCCCGTCGCCTCGGCGAATCCGTAAATCAGAATCGCCCGGGTTGGTGGAATCTCACCGGCTGCAAGCAGGGCGGTTGCCTGAAGGAGGAGCCCCGAGCGGCTGGGCAGTTTTCCCCCGGAGGAGGCATCGATCCATGCCCCTGCAATGCGGATGAGGGCGAGAGCGCGTTTTTCCTCCAGTCCGTGGGCGGCCTCGGATACGGCCTCGGTAGCGGCCTCGACGGCGCCCGGGTCGAGTCCGGCGTCCACAAGATCTCGCACCGCGGCCACGACGGGAGCGTAGCCGTCATTGAGGGGATCCAGTTTCGATGAGAAGGCCTTCTCTCTTGAGGCGAGTTTCCGGACGAGAAGTTCCTGGACCTCGGCGCCCCCGGGCGGGGGGATGTGATTCCTGTGCTCCAGCACCTCTCGGGCCAATGATCGGTGAGTCTGGATGAGGATGCCCGCCGAAGCGCCGAATTCACGTGCTACGACGCGGAGAAGGTGGCGGCGGAGACTGCGGGAGGGTACGACGATCCGAAGGCTTCGGCCCAGTTCAGCAGGCTTGCTCGCTCGATGTCTCCCGAGCCACTCGAGCAGTTTTCGCTCGCTCTCCCGGGGCCCTGCGGCAACAAGGATCTGTGAGGCCTGCTCTGTCATCCGAGCCATCTTAACAGGGGTCGAGGTTTTCAGAGACGGAGGGGGCGCCGGGAGTGGGAGCAGGGACCGAAGACGGAGCAGGGGCAGAAGCCGGAGCCGGAGCCGGAGCGGGAGCAGGAACCGAATCCGTGGCCGGAGCGGAGGGCCGAAACCGGGGCCGGAGCTGCACATCCGGAGCCGATGCCGGAGCCGGGGCGGCCGTGGGTCTCTGAGCGGAATGCGTGCGCCGGGCACAACCTTGGTATCCCGAGTCTGAGCAGGGAGATCGTGGAAGAAACCTATGCGGTTGTGGGATGTTCCGCCCACTTCGAGTGTGACCCTGCCGGCTCAGCCTCGCGTATCGGGCGTGAGGGCCCGCTCCGGATGCGGCTCCTGCTCCTGCTCCGGTATGGGTTTCCGTGTGGCGCTTGGCTCAGCCCGCGAAGTCGACGTCCACCTCAGGCT
>JANTFG010000347.1 GCA_024763555.1 Thermoanaerobaculales bacterium | reverse complement strand
TCTTTTTCCTGGCCCCCATCGTGGCGGGTTTGACGGCGCGGGCGAATGTCTACCGGATGATGATCATCGGGACCCTCGTCATGGCGGCCCCGACATTTCTGCTGGCCTTCGGCCCAAATGTCTATCTTTTCCTGACCTACGTGCTCTTCATGTCGATCGGTGAGGCGATGTGGCAGCCGCGCTTCCTGCAGTGGATTGCGGAGATCGCTCCCGAAGGCCAGACCGGGCTCTACATGGGAATCGGTCAGTTCCCCTGGTTCCTGACCAAGATGGTGACGGGTCTCTATTCCGGTTACTTTGTGGCGGTTTACCTTCCGCGACCGGAAACCGGATTACCGACACATAGCGGTCAGATGTGGCTGATCTACGCTTTCATCGCCATGATTTCGCCGATCGCCCTGATCCTGGCTTCAGGATGGATGAAGAAGGGAATGCGGGAGAAGGCTACGAGCTGAAGCAGAGTGATTGATCGTGCATCGGAAGGAGTTCGGGCTACAGCCTCGCTCGGCAAAGCCTGACCGCTTGCTTCCCGGTATTCAGCCCCGTTTCCACGCCTTGACGAGGTAGGGGAGGCCGGTGTTCCGCCACCATTCGCCGGATACGTAGCCGCTGGACATACCACCGGTGTCGAAGCGTTTGATGAAGATATTGTCGGAAATCTGGAGGTCTTCCCCGGTCAGTTCTTCGAAGGCATTCGCAAGGATCGTGAGCAATTCTTTCCGCTTGCCCGGCCGGGGCAGTCCGCCGATGAGTCGACGCATTTCATCCCAGAGACAGGGGTCTCCCCGCAGCCCCCAGGAAGCGGGAGTTTCTTCAAAGATCGTCGCAATCGTGCCTTTCTCCATACCATCTCCTTCGGGATGCGGTCCACCCGGCCCTGGTTTGGACGAACGAGGAGGGCCAAGGGATTGTTTCCCGGTATTCCTCTGAGCTTCACAAGGCCGGCCCCCGTAAAGGGTCGGCACGACTCCGATTATATCCTGCCTCCGTGTCATGATGACCCGGCCCGCCGCTTGCGTGAAGCCGGGCCGTTGGGAAGGCCCTGCCGGAGCCGGAGCGGATTCCGGAGCCGAGTCCCTTGCTCGAGACGCGAAACTGAGCCGGGGGAGTCGTACCCGAAGTGGCCGGAACATCCCATGACCTCGCGGGCTCCGGATTGCCGCTCCGGGTCCAGGGACAGCCTCAGCGACAGAGGCAGACGCAGGGTCAGAATCAGCGGCAGTCTCAGGCGTAATGGGCGGTCCACCCGTTCCATTCAGGCCCCCACGACCGCGCCGGCTCCGGCTCCGGCACCGGTTCCTGCTCCTGTTCCTGCCCCTGCTCCGGCCCTCCGCTCCGGCTCCTGCATCGCTGTGCTGTTCCCTCTCCCGGTCTCCTTTTCCTGTCCGGAAGTTCCTCGCGAATGGATCCCAACTCTTGCCAGCTGAGCAAGCCTTTGCTAAGCTCTGCGGCGGCGTGAAGCACGCCATGAGCCAACGTAGCTCAGCTGGTAGAGCAGCTGATTCGTAATCAGCAGGTCAGCGGTTCAAGTCCGCTCGTTGGCTCCACATTCTAAAGGACTTACGCTCCCGGCTTCGGGGGCGTTTCTTTTTGAGTCTCCACCGATTCTCATTGTGGTCAACAACGTGATCAAACTGAGTGGCCGTTTGAATGACCTTGTCCGGGTTTGAAGGCCTTTCCTTATGTCTTCACACGATCGTCACAGCTCAGCGAAAGATCCCGGCCCCTTCCGCCTCTTCATTCTTTCCACTCAACCCGAGTAGATCTGTCTTCTCTTCAGCTCTCGGATGCGGTCGCGGAGGCGGGCGGCTTCCTCGAACTCCAGGGCCTTGGCCATGGCCTTCATCCGGGTTTCCAGCTCCCGGATGAGCTGGTTGAGGCTCTGCTCGTCTTCCGGCCCCCCGGGCTCGCCGACGCCGATCTCCGGGCGCTCCGGTCCGAAATAGTCGAGATTGGCCATGGCCAGCAGAGGGCTGGAGATGTCTTTGACGATTGAACGCGGCTCGATACCGTGCTCCACGTTGAAATGCTCCTGCTTCTCCCGACGTCTCCGGCTCTCCGAGATCGCGCGTTCCATCGAGCCCGTCATCCGGTCCGCGTAGAGGATGGCCCGTCCCTCGAGGTTGCGGGCGGCGCGGCCGATGGTCTGGACCAGGGAGGTCTCCGAGCGCAAGAAACCCTCCTGGTCGGCGTCCAGGATGGCGACGAGGGATACCTCCGGCAGGTCGAGGCCTTCCCGCAGCAAATTGATGCCGATGAGGACGTCGAAGTCTCCCCGCCGAAGCTCCGTCAAAATGGCGACCCGCTCCAGGGCCTTGATTTCGGAGTGCAGATAGCGGGCCCGGATGCCCAACTCGGCGAGATAGGAGGAGAGATCCTCGGACATCCTCTTGGTCAGGGTTGTGACGAGCACCCGCTCGCCCCTTCCAGTGACCTTGCGAATCTCGGCGATGAGGTCGTCAACCTGATTCTCGGCGGGGCGGATCTCGACAACGGGATCGAGCAGACCGGTGGGACGGATGAGCTGTTCGACGATTTCCTCTCCGCTTTCCTTCAGTTCGTAGGGCCCGGGCGTGGCCGAAACGAAGATCATCTGGTTCATCCGTTCTTCGAATTCCTCGAAACGAAGCGGGCGGTTATCCAGGGCCGAGGGTAGGCGGAAACCATGCTCCACCAGCGTGCTTTTCCGGGATCGATCACCGTGATACATCCCGCCGACCTGTGGGATCGTGACGTGGGATTCGTCGACGATGCAGAGGAAATCCTCGGGAAAGTAATCGAGTAGGGTCGGGGGCGCCTCTCCCGCCTGCCTTCCGGTCAGGTGCCTTGAGTAGTTCTCGATGCCCGAGCAGTAACCGAGTTCCGTCAGCATCTCGATGTCAAAGAGGGTCCGCTGGGCCAGGCGTTGGGCCTCCAATAGGCGGTTTTCGACCTTGAGAAGGGCCAGGCGCTCGTCCAGCTCCTCCCGGATGCTCTCGATAGCCTTCATCAGCTGCTCTCGGGGCGTGACATAGTGAGTTCTCGGGTAGAGCGGCAGGCGTTCCAGTCTTTCGAGGATCTTTCCCGTGATGACATCGATGCGCTCAATGCTCTCGACCTCGTCCCCCCAGAAGGAGATTCTCAAAGCGGTGTCGTCATAGGGCGGGTAGATTTCCAGATTGTCGCCGCGCAGGCGAAAATGTCCGGGTGCCAGATCAAGGTTCGTCCGCTCGTACTGCATCTTGACGAGCTGGCGGAGGATGTCGTCCAGGGGCTCGGTCATCCCGATTTCGAAGAGCTGGAGCATCCCGTAATAGGCCTCGGGCGAGCCCAGGCCGTAGATGCAGCTGACCGAGGCGATGATGACGACGTCGCGCCGCTCGAAAAGGGAGCGCGTCGCAGCAAGACGCATCCGGTCGATCTCCTCGTTGATCGAGGTCTCCTTCTCGATGAAGGTGTCGGAGGAGGGGACGTAGGCCTCCGGCTGGTAGTAGTCGTAGTAGGAGACGAAGTACTCGACGGCATTATCGGGAAAGAAGCCTTTGAACTCCTGGTAGAGCTGGGCTGCGAGGGTCTTGTTGTGGGAGAGGATCAGAGTCGGGCGTCTGGTGCGGGCGATGACCTGGGCCATCGTGTAGGTTTTCCCCGAACCGGTGACGCCGAGGAGGGTCTGCGCCGCCAGTCCGTCGTTGACGCCGCTGACCAGCTTTTCGATGCCTCCGATCTGGTCTCCGGCGGGCTCGAATGGTGTTTGGAGCTGAAATTCCCGGCTCATGGTGG
>JANTFG010000346.1 GCA_024763555.1 Thermoanaerobaculales bacterium | reverse complement strand
TCCTCCTCCTCCTCATCTCAGTCGATATTTCTCTTTCGAGCCGGGAATGCTGAAGGTTGGGAGAGATTCCGACGTCACAATTCAGGGCCGTGGACACGCCATTCTTCATGTGCCGAATGGGAGAATCGCCCATACCAACGATGGTGCCCTTGCGCTGCTGATCGAAGGAGATATCTCCAGATCCCTGGTTCTACGAGTCCGGGGAAAAGGCATTAATCCAACGGATCTCAGGTGGAAACCCGAGCAAAAGGCCCTGCTCATTCCGCTGGTTGGGGATTCTATGACCTCCGAAGGCCTCTGGTTGAACCTCAGCCCTTCGGCTCAAAACAGCGAGGTTTCAACCCTGCGATTAAAGAAGCTGGAACTGGTAAGCCTGGTTCAGGCACAACCGCGGATTGACCTCCCCCACCCCGCTCCCTCACAAATAGCAGCTGGGTGGGAATTGATCATTCAGCCGCCCACGGAATGCCGAGCCACCCGGCTCTCGCTTCTCGAACTCGCCCTCGCGGTCAAGCCCTCCTTTGCCGGAGACCTTCAGATTGAAGTCGATTCGCCCGACGGCGGTGCTCCGCTCCAGGCGAATTGGAGCGGGCTGAAAGGGGGCACGCTGGTCGTGGCTTCTTTGACTGCTATGCAAAATCGGCAGATCGGGAGGATTAGAATCTCCGGTTCCGGGCCCGCTCCCCGGAAGCTGCTTCGAAGAGCCACGCTCCGCCTGGGGCGCCCTCCTAAACTGACCTGCGTTCACACCATCAACAAGCCCGAAGAAGCGAAAATGTATCTCCAGGGGAAGAAGATCTCCGAGCCCTAAGACCTCAGCCTTCGCTCCAGCGACTTGGCCCTGCCGTAAAGGGGCGGGTATTTCGGGGCGAATTCACGGTAGAGTTCCAGGAGTTCGGGAATGCGTCCCGCCCGGCGGGCGTCGCTTTCCAGTGCCGCGAGGAATTTCGGTGAACGGTGGTTCCTGCCGAAGACGCGGCAGAAGAGTTCGAAGGCGAGATCCGGCGTCCTGGCCCGGTGACAGCTCCATCCCAGACTGGTCAGGGTTTTCTCGGGAAGCCGGGTCTTCAGATCGGGCATCATCTTCCGAAACTGCGGAATGTCCCCGGATTCGATGATGCTGAGGAGATACTCGGCATGGACGGTCTCCGGAATCTCCTCCTCCAGCTCCTTGAGTGTCTGAACCTCCTCGATCAAATGCTCCCTGTCCATGCTTCGGGCCCTGAGGCGCTGGAGCGATGCCCCGGCGAATTCATCTTCCGGATAGAACTCAAGATATTTTTCAAGAGTCCGGATGGCCCGCGGGATTTCGCCCATACGCTCATAAAGCCACGCCATGTCGGTGAGCACATTCGGATGCTCCTCGACGATCTCGAGCAGAGTGGATTCGGCGTCTTCGAATCGGCCCAGCTGGGTCAGGCTCTTGCCGAGCCACTGGCGGGTTTTCCAGTGTGCCGCCAGGGCGGTGCTCTCCCGGAAACTCTCCGTCGCCTTCTCATAGTCCCGCCGCTGATAGTGGAGACGTCCGACGAGATAGTGGATACGGGGAGACGCGGGAAAGTTCTCCTCGAGAGTCCGGGCCAGCGGGAGAGCCTCCTCGAGGCGGCCGGAGAGGATCAGAAATTCCAGTTCGCCGCCGCGGGTCTCGACCGAGATCGGATCCTCGAGTCGCAGCCTTTCGAGAATCGCCGCAGCATCTTCCAGGTGTCGCCGGCGCAGGGCCTGGCGGAGATTTCTCCTCATGGCGTTGATCGTGGGGGACTCGACCATGAAGGAAATATACACTAGAGTAGTCCTATGTCCGTGATTCGAGACTATATCGGTGTGCGCTCGAGACCGACGGTGGTGCGGCTCGGGGACCTCGAGGAGAGCGGAGCAGAGTGGATCTCCTCCTCCTTCGCCCTGACCGGCGATGTCAGGGCTCACCTGGAGGTCCTCCGGAATACGCTCTCGGCGCCCTCCGGGTGCGGCCTCTTTCTCATCGGGGCCTACGGCTCGGGGAAGAGCCACTTCCTGGCCTACCTCGCCCGGTCGATCCGTTCGGGGACCTTCCCGGGAAACGACGGCGGCCCCGAGGTCTTTACCGTCTCCCTCCTGAACTACCGGGCCGAACTCAAACTGGAGAACATTCTCGGTCGGGAACTGGATATCGATCTCTCCCTGGATGATCGGAGGACAGCCTGGACCCAACTCGATGAGCGCTACCCGCAGGGAGTCCTGCTGATCATCGACGAACTCTCGGAGTTTCTCCGTGCCAAATCAGATCCGGCTTCCTTCAACGAGGATGTCCGCTTCCTGCAGTTCCTGGGAGAATGGGCGCAGAGTCGCCGCTTCTGGATTCTGGCCGCGATGCAGGAGCAGATCGAGCATACCGGCCGGCTGGAAAGCGCACTCTACCGGAAGATCAAGGATCGCTATCCCATCCGCCTGCTCCTGAGCACGGTGCACCTGCGGGAGCTGATCTCAGAGGGGGTGCTCGAGAGGAAGGCCGGTGCAGCCGGGGCGATTGAAGAACTCATCGGCAGGGCGCGCAAGGCACTGCCGGAGGCAAGGGTCGATTTCAAAGCCCTGGCCGAACTCTATCCCATCCACCCCGTAACCCTGGAATTCCTCGAAGAGGTGCGGGAGCTGTTCTCGCAGGCGCGGGGGGCCGTTGAATTCGTCCTCCGCCGTCTGGAGGGGGACCCCGCCCGGGAGATTGAGGCCTTCCTGGATCGGCCATTCGGAGAGGTCCTGACCCCGGAGAGCATCGTCGATCATTTCTCCGACCTCTTCGAGGTACAGCCGGAGTTTCTTCCGATCGCCCAGCGACTCCTTCCCTGGTATCGGCGTCATGAGGCGGAGATTTTCTCGAGCGCGGCGCTGCTGGAAACCGGTCGGCGCATCCTCAAGCTCCTGATCCTGGTCTCGATTTCGCCCCAGCGGGAGGGGCTCAGCGTCGATGAGGCGAGCCGGTGGCTCCTGATGCGGGCAAGTACGATCTCGCCGGAGACCAACCGCCGGATCGTTGAAAAGGTGCTCAGGAGCCTGGCCGTCGAGGGCCGTTTCGTCATCGAAAACGAGGGCCGCTATCGCCTGGATTTCGGCGACGACGGGGTGGAGAAGCTGGAGAAGCTGCTGCGCCGTGAGCTGGCCGACATCCGCAGCGCCGGCGATGAAGCCATCTGGGAGATACTTCGTCCCCTGCTGGAGAAAGGCGCCTTCGCCCTTTTCGATCTACCCCGGGAGCGCCCCCAGCGACGTCAAGTGAAGTGGCACTTCCACTCGCGGGAGTTCACGGTCTTTTTCGGAAACGGGGAGGTGGCGGCAGTCGATGGCCCGAGCCTGGTCATCCGTCTGCCCTGGGGAGATGCCGCGCCTGTGGCGGAGGTCCCGACTCTGATTCCCGCCAAGATTCCGATGAGTCCGGAGATCCGGGAAGCCGCCGCCCTGATGCGTCTCAGGCGGCCCTCTCTGGATTCGCGCAGTCTTGGCCTGGTCGAGGCGAAACTGGAGTCCGCGCGGGAATCGCTCGGGAAGCTGCTCCGGGAGGCTTACGCGGAGTGTTCCCTCCATGGCGCGGGGCCAAAGGTCTCTGTTCCTGCGATCCGACTCTATGCGAAGACTTCACTCGGCAAGTGGCTTGAGGAGTGGGGAATCTGGTGTCTTCGCCGTCTCTATCCGGAGTTTGAGAAGTATGCTCCGGTCCATGGCCCGCTTCCGAAAGAGGCCTACCGCAGTTTTGTCCGTGCTGCGGCATCCGATGATCCCGACCCCTTGATGGGAGACGA
>JANTFG010000345.1 GCA_024763555.1 Thermoanaerobaculales bacterium | reverse complement strand
GCGATTGCCGTTCCCTCGAATGCCGTCATGAGAACCGGAGAACGCAACCTCGTCATCCTTTCAGCTGGAGAGGGGCGTTTCGTGCCGCGCGAGGTCAGGCTTGGGCCCGAAGGCGAGGGTTTCGTTCAGGTCCTCGAGGGATTGTCCGACGGAGACGAAGTCGTGACCTCGGCCCAGTTCCTGATCGACTCTGAATCAAATCTGCGCGAAGCAATCCAGAAGATGATCGCCGCCAGGCGTGCCGAGGGTGTGGGGGACGGAACATGAAACGGCAGCATTTTCCCGCAGCCAGGCCTTCACCGCTACGATCGAAGCAGCTCGAGAAACTCTTTCCTGCTGATATCGGCCTGCCGGAGAATGCCGAATATCGTTCCAGTGGGCAGGTCTTTTCGCTCAGGAATGATAATCAGGCGAGGCGGGTCTCCGGGCTTGAGGAGGGCTCTGTGACTTCCCTTGCCGCGCTGAGGAGCATCCTCGAAACCGGCCTTCCTCAGCGCAGCGATCAACTGACGGGAAGAAAGGGCGGGAAACCTGGGCGTCACACGGCTACCCGAAATGATGTCGTCCAACGGTGGCCTCTGCGCCCCCCGGAGATACCCTCTTCCGCCACGCCCAAAGCGCGAGCGTTCTCCAGATACAGCTCCACGGCCTCCTGCAGCATGGCGGCGGCATGCTCGACCGAATTGCCGCATGAGGTCACGCCGAGTTCCGGACAGAAAGAAACAAAGCCTCTCTCTTCTTCCCAGATTACGGCTGTGAACTCGACATCCTTCTCGTGTTTCCGATCGGCCATCTCGAGACTCCCTCTGACGAGTATAGCACCCGGCACCTTTGCCTGCGCCTGTTCTTCACGTCTCACACCCTGCCGTCAAACCCGGAGGCCCTCATGCTGAATAAAATTATCGAATGGTCCCTGAAGAATCAGTTCATCGTCGTTGTCGGCGTCCTCTTCGCCATCCTGGGCGGGATCTGGGCCGTGAAGAACATGCGGCTGGACGCCATTCCGGATCTCTCGGATGTCCAGGTGATCATCTACACCGAGTACCAGGGGCAGGCGCCTCAGGTGGTGGAGGATCAGATTACCTATCCGCTGGCCTCAAAAATGCTGTCCGTTCCCTATGCCAAGGTCGTCCGCGGGTACTCATTCTTCGGTTTTTCCTTTGTCTACGTGATCTTCGAAGACGGAACAGATCTCTACTGGGCCCGCTCCCGCGTACTCGAGTACCTCAACGGCATGGCCGGTCAGCTGCCGGATGGAGTCGCGCCGCAGCTGGGTCCCGACGCCACCGGGGTCGGCTGGGCATTCATGTATACCCTGAATTCTCCGAAGCGTTCACTGGCCGATTTGCGTTCCTACCAGGACTGGTACCTCAAGTACGGACTGATGTCCGTGGAGGGTGTCTCCGAGGTGGCCTCCATCGGCGGGTACGTGCGCCAGTACCAGGTGGAGGTGGACCCCGTGAAACTCCGGGCCTATTCCATTCCCCTTGCGAAGATCAAAACTGCGATCAAGCGCTCCAACAAGGACGTGGGCGGGCGGCTGATCGAGATGGGCGAGCGCGAATATATGGTCCGTGGCCTCGGCTATGTCAAAGAGGTCAAGGATCTTGAGGAAATTCCTCTGGGCGTCGGTCCCGGAGGGACGCCGATCCTGCTCAGGGACCTTGCCAACGTCACCATCGGTCCCGAAATCCGACGCGGACTCGCCGACTGGAACGGCGAGGGTGAGACGGTGGGTGGCGTCGTCGTTGTCCGCTATGGCGCCGACACCCTCTCAACAATCGCCAGGGTCAAGGAACGCCTGGCCGAACTCAAACAGGGGCTGCCGAAGGACGTCGAAATCTCGGTGGCCTACGATCGGACCGGTCTCATCAATCACTCCGTAGAAACACTGACCCATACCCTGATCGAAGAGTCCATCATTGTCGCCCTGGTCTGCATCCTCTTTCTTTTCCACTTTCGTTCGGCCTTCGTCGCGATCTTCTCCATCCCCGTGTCCATTCTGCTGGCCTTCATTGTCATGAAAATCCAGGGACTGGGGGCCAACATCATGTCGCTGGGAGGGATTGCCATCTCCATCGGGGTTCTGGTGGATGCCGCCATCATCATGGTGGAGAACTCTCACAAGCACTATGAGGAGTGGAAGGGCAAGCGTTCCCATTTCGAGATCATCCTGCGCTCGGCACAGGAAGTCGGCCCCACGCTCTTCTTCAGCCTGCTGGTGATCACCGTCTCCTTCATGCCGATCTTCACGCTTCAGGCCCAGGAGGGACGTCTGTTTACGCCTCTGGCCTTTACGAAAACCTATTCCATTGCCATGTCCTCCATTGTGGCCATCACGATCATTCCCA
Source organism: Thermoanaerobaculales bacterium (assembly GCA_024763555.1). GTDB lineage: Bacteria > Acidobacteriota > Thermoanaerobaculia > Thermoanaerobaculales > Sulfomarinibacteraceae > JANTFG01. The sequence goes on along the minus strand of JANTFG010000345.1, from coordinate 1,425 downwards.
TTCTGATGTTCTGGTTTGTGCGCGGCAAAATTCACAGCGAGAAGAAACACCCGATTTCACGGATCCTGCGCTTCCTCTACACTCCCGTACTCAACTTTGCACTGAAGTGGCGGTGGATGATGGTCGTCCTGGCAATCGTGGCCGTTGCTTCGGTCTGGATTCCCATCCAGCACATCGGGGCCGAGTTCATGCCGCCCCTGTGGGAAGGCGATCTGCTCTACATGCCGACGACTTTCCCGGGAATCTCCATTACCAAGGCCCGCGAGCTGCTCCAGCAGACCGACAAGATCATCAAGACCTTCCCGGAGGTCGAGTCTGTTCTCGGGAAAATCGGGCGGGCGGATACGGCCACCGACCCGGCGCCGCTCTCCATGATCGAGACCACCATCGTCCTCAAGGATCCCGACCAGTGGCGTCCGGGCATGACGAAGGACAAACTGATCGAGGAACTCGACCGTGCGATCCAGTTTCCCGGTGTTACCAACGCCTGGACGATGCCGATCAAGACGCGCATCGATATGCTGTCAACGGGAATCAAGACCCCGGTCGGCATCAAGATTGCCGGACCTGACCTCAGTGAGCTGGAGCGAATCGGTAAGGAGGTGGAGGTGGCCGTCAAGCCCCTTGAGGGGACGCTGTCGGCCTATGCCGAGCGGGTTATGGGCGGCAACTACCTGGACTTCGACATCGATCGCGAGGCGGCGGCCCGTTTCGGACTGACGGTTGGAGACGTCCAGGACGTCATCATGTCCGCCATCGGCGGAATGAAGGTCTCATCCACGGTCGAGGGGCTGGAACGCTATCCCATCAACGTCCGCTACCCACGGGAACTTCGGGACAACGTCCAGGCCCTGGGACAGACGCTGGTGACAACGCCTTCCGGCGCCCAGGTACCCCTGGATCAGGTGTCCACAATCCGCATCCACCAGGGTCCGCCCGCCATCAAGTCCGAGAACGTTCGGCCCAATGCGTGGGTCTACGTGGATCTCCGCGGCATTGATGTCGGCACCTGGGTGGAAGGAGCAAAGAGGGTGGTTGCCGAGCAGGTCCAGCTTCCCTCGGGTTATACGATTTTCTGGTCGGGTCAGTACGAATATATGCAGCGCGCCAAAAAACGCCTGCTGCTGATTGTTCCCATCACGCTGTTCCTGGTCTTCCTGATCCTCTACCTCAATACGAAATCGATCATCAAGACCGGTATTGTCCTGCTCGCCGTGCCCTTTTCGGCGGTGGGCGCCATCTGGCTGCTCTACATCCTGGGCTACAACTGGTCGATTGCCGTGTGGGTGGGGCTGATCGCCCTGGCGGGACTGGACGCCGAGACCGGTGTGGTGATGCTGCTCTACCTGGACATCGCCTATGAGACCTGGAAGAACAAGGGGAAAATGCTCACATGGCATGATCTGGCGGAGGCCGTGGACCACG
>JANTFG010000344.1 GCA_024763555.1 Thermoanaerobaculales bacterium | reverse complement strand
ATTCCCTCAAACCAGCCCTCCATCGCCGCCTCGAAGCGCTCGACCGAAAAGTCAACAATTTCGTCCTCGGCGCCGGGATGACACCAGGAGCGGAGGGCATCCCCAAGCTCATCGGCCAAGGCGGCGTGGCATGGAGTGTCGAAATCTACGATGCTGAGCGCCCGACCACTCGCGTCGAAGAGAAAATTCGAGATCTTCGGATCGCCATGGACGATCCGTTTCGGAAGCTGGGCCCATCCGGGAAGTGGGTCCGGCCACTGAAGGATCTGCTCAGCCAGGCCCTGGATGAGACAGAAATTCCGATGGCTCCGGTACTCGACCAGTTTCTCCCCGAGGAATCTGCGGTGCCGCCCGAGATCGTGAACGGGCGAGCGCGCATCGGAGAGCTGAATCCGGGAATTCCAGAACACGGCGTGAAAGACACCGAGCATCCTCCCGGCCTCCCGACAGTGCGCCGGGTCCTCAGCAACCTCAAGACTCTCGCCGTCAATCCAGGTCAGACACCGCCAGACGCCGCTTTCGCACTGGAAGAAACTCAAGCCTTCGAGGCTGGGATGAAGTCGGGGTGTGAGGACGCCAGCTTCATCAAGACTCTTTGTGATCCTTTCAAGGTCCCGGATGCACTCCGGACCAAAAATCGGATTGACCCATTGCAGTGCGTAGTCGGCTTCCGGCCTTCGAACCCGCCAGGTTCGGTTGATCAGGCCGGATTCAATGGCTGTGCAATCGGCATCTTCGAAGCCCCATGCGCGGAGTACTTCCGGAGGGATCTGGGCCGGCCGATGATCAGTCACGTGAGGGTCCTCCGTCACCGTGGTGTCTGAAAAAGAGCAGGCGGGAGGCGCCTGAGGAGACCTCGCGTTCGAACTCAAGTCCTCGAGGGAGCGCTGGAATCACGGCGTGGTCCGGACATTCCAGCATGAGACGGGAATTCTCCTCGAGAATCGAATGGGTGACTGCGAGAAAGATGGCTTCCAGTCCGAGTTCCCACCGGGGAAATGGCGGATCCGCCCAGAGGAATGAAAACTTCTCCCTCTTTCGCCCGAGAATCGGGATAAGCTTTCCGGCCTGTTGAATACTGATTCGTGCCAGCTCGGCCGAGAGCTTGAGACTCTCGAGGTTTCGGCGGATCAGTGCGGCCGCAGCCCGGTGGGATTCAACGAAATGAACCCGTCCCGCCCCTCTGGAAAGGGCCTCGATTCCGACGGCGCCGCTTCCCGCGAAGAGATCCAGAAAGTCGGCGCCCGAAATTGCCGGGCCGAGTATTGAGAAGGCGCGTTCCCGGAGTGCATCCGGCGTCGGCCGGACAGGCATCTTCCTGGAAGGACCGAAGAGTCGCCTCGATCCCAGCTTTCCCCCCGTGATCCTCATGGTAGAAGCCTGAAGATGATTTTGGACCAGGCGTCGTGGGGAACGACTTCGAGAATGGATGTTTCATCGTACTGAAGGATGATGACTCCTCCTTCCTGGACCTCTTCGACGGTCGCAAGAGTCCCGTTGAACAGCTCAACCCGATCCCCCTCTTCGGGCTTCCAGTGTTGGAGTTCTTCGGCTGATGGAGGCATCGAAGCGACCCATTTCTGGATGTCGTCGAGAATGGCGTTGAGCCGGGTGGTTGCGAGGTCCTGAACCTGCAGCGGGGAAAAACTGAAGCTCCGGGATTTCCGGCCGGGAATGTTGAGGTAGATTTTCGCGTGGGAGTCCTCCTCGTCGATATTCTCGTGACGGCTGAGACCGGCCTGGCCGACACAGCTCATCAGTGCTTTGAGGTACACCGAGTATTCCGCCTCTCCCATGGTCCACTTCCGGAAGAAGAACTGTTTTCCACCCTCCCGCATGGTGACAATGATGACTCTGTTGTCGAAGAAACTGAGGCGCGTCGTTGTCTTTCCGATCAGCTGGACTCGTTCGACAATGGCCACGGGTACTCTCTCCGGAGTGTCTTCCTGATTCTGTTCTTCCTGTGCCCCGGCCCTCAGTGAGTCGGTCGTCACAATCTCATGTCGGTCCGTCTCCTGGGCCAGGAGCGCCACGGCTGGGAAGAGCAGAGCGATCAGCATCAGGCGGAGTCTCATCGGTCGTCCTCCCGGTGTGCCAGTTGGAGAGCATAGTCCAGGGCGTCTTCAGGATTAGTCAATCCGTCGAGAATGGCATCGCGGGTGGCCTCGAGAATCCTGCCGATTCGCGGTGATTCCTCCAGACCCGCTGCACGAAGCTCCCGACCCGAAATCGGGAGTTCAGCCGAAAGGCCGCTCTCCGCATTTTCCGCCAGGAGTCTGCGCTGGGGCAGGGGGAGGAAGGACATCGCGAGAAGAATGGCTTCCGGGCCGGCCTCCCGCATCTGACGACAGATCTCGCTGGGCCTGAAGGATGCCCCGGCGGCCCGGCGGATGACGTGGGTCTTCTCGGGCAAAGAGGCGAAATCGGAAGCAAGGCGCCCGCTCAGCTGTAACCTGGAGATGAGGGCTTCGCACAGTTCCATCGCCCTGGGAAGCTCCCCCTCGCCCGGATGGCACGCAAGAATCAGGGCGCCGAGGTAGAGGAGGAGATTCCTCGGCAGGGGCTTGAGGTTCTCTAAGACATACCAGGCCAGCTGAGCCTCGACCTCGAGGAGAATTTTGTAGACCTCCCCGGTCCATCCGGCTCCCGGGACGATCGCTTCCAGCAGCGAAAGCTCCGCGAGGAGTTCGAATGCGCCCGCAGGATGTTTCTCCGCCAGCAGGAGTTCGAGTTCGTGCCGGAGACGGTGGGCGGAGAGCTTCTCAAAGACCTGCTCCCGGGCCGCTGTCTCGATGAGATGCCTGGTATCCGAGGCGATCCTGAATCCGAGGCGGCGGGCATATCGGACGGCGCGGATGGCCCGGGTGGGGTCGTCGATGAAGCTCAGGGAATGCAGGACCCTGATGATGCCGGAGTCGAGGTCCTTTCGTCCTCCGAAATAGTCGATGATCTGGCCGCTTTCACGGCCTGAGAGTGAGACCGCAAGGGCGTTGATCGTGAAGTCGCGCCGGTAGAGATCCTGGCGAATCAGGGAGGTCACGACGCTGGGCAGGGCTGCGGGCGCGGTGTAGAACTCCGTTCGGGCGGAGGCGACATCGACACTGTGTCCATCCTCCAGGGTGATGACGGAGGTAAAAAAAGGCCGATGGGCGTGACTGCGCCCGCCGAGGAGTCGGGCGAGTCCTTCGGCCAGGGTGATCCCGTCCCCTTCCACCACCAGATCGATATCTTCCATTTCACGATTCAGCAAGAAGTCCCGAACGGCGCCTCCGACCAGGTAGACCGGCGGTTTGCCCTCCGGACTGAGGCTCTTCACGGCCTCCAGGACCGGTCGCACCCACTCGGGTAACGAATCCGCAAGCTTTCGTCCGATATTCTGGCGAATCGGCCGATGAGAGGCCATCCGGTGGTCCAGGCGGGCGCCGGCCTTCGGCAGACCCTCAAAGAGCCTGCGAAAAACCTCCATTCGGGTCAGGATGCCGATGGGCCGGCCATCTCGCTCGACAATGACAAAGCGGCGGGAGCCCTCAAGGAAGATTTCCTTGATTTCTTCCAGGCTCTCTCCGGAATCCACGGTCATGACTCCGGGCTCCATCACGATTTCGACCGGCCGCCTGCCGAGACCGAGCGAGAGGGCCCGGTCGAGAATCTGACGGGTCAGGGTGCCGCAGAAACCATCTCCCTCAGAGACGGGCACGGCGTTAATTCGCCACTCGTTGAGTTTCTGAGCGGCCTCGGCGACGCTGCATTCCCTCTCGACCTGAAAGATCTGTCGCAGC
>JANTFG010000343.1 GCA_024763555.1 Thermoanaerobaculales bacterium | reverse complement strand
GGTCTCCAACGACGCCGGAACATCCACCGTCACGAAGACGATTTCCGTCCGGGCGGTCACAGCCGAATGCGGCAACGCGATCTGCGAGCCCGGCGAGAACCGCTGGAACTGTGCCGCAGACTGCGGCGACGGAGAGGAGAGGGCAACCGGTCGAAGTGGACGCAAGAACACCGGCTTCGCCATTCCGGCAGCGGCCGGCGGCATTCCCGGCAATAACGGAACCTACTGGATCACCGATGGAACGATCATCAATCCGGGAGAAGAGGAAACCGGAGTCATCCTCCAATTCTACCCCGATCAGAATCCCGAAAGCCCCCTGATGGCGGGTCCGGCGATCCTTCCGCCGAAGAGCGCCCTTCATTTCGACAACATTGTCACCGACCTCTTCGGCGTGCATCAGCTCGGCGGAGTCTGGATCGATTCCAGTCTCCCCGTGATTGTCAATACCCGAACCTTCAACCAGACCGCCGACGGCACCCTCGGACAGGCCATCGGCGGGATCTCCAAACAGGACACGCTGGGCGAAGGGGACGGGAGCCTCTACCTCCTCGGACTCGTTCAGAACGAAGATTTCAGAACGAATATCCTCATTCAGGAGGTCACCGGGACCGACAGCTCGGTTATCGTCGAGCTTCGTAACGCCTCCGGTGCTATCGTCAAGCAGGCCACTCTCGAAATCGACGGCGGATCCAGGTGGCAGAAGGGGCTCACGGCCCTTGGGATCGAGGATCTTGAAGACGGCTACGCCCTTGTTTCGGTGGCGGCCGGCGGTCGAGTCGGGATCCTGGCCTCGAAGGTGGATCAGCGCAGCGGCGACGCGACGACGATCGATCCGATTCACCACCAGCAGATGGAGCTTTCATCTTCCGCCAAATCTGAAACAACACGGGAACACTTTCTCGTCGCCGTCGTCGCCCGGGATGTCGGCGCCAACAACACGCTGTGGCGTTCGGAGATGTCGATACTCAACCCGGAATCGGAGGCCCAGACGATCGAGCTGAGGTACACGCCCTCGGACGGTGGAATGCTGGTCTACAGCTTCGACCTTGAGGCGGGTGAGGTCTTCGCCACTCCCGACGTACTGGCCAATTACTTCCCGGAGGTCGGGAACGACAGCGGAGCTCTGCACGTATATTCCGACAAGGCCCTGGCCGTCAGCTCCCGCACCTACAACCTGCTCCCCACCGATGCCACCGTGGGCCAGAGTATTCCCGGCCTTGCCGATGGAGACATGGCTCGACCGGGAGAGGTCTGGCTCCTCGACAGTCTTCGGGATGACGAGGACTATCGCTGCAACGTCGGTTTCGCCGAGTACGAGGGGAATGACACCCAGGTCACCGTCGTCCTCTTTGACACCTCCGCCATGGCTCAGCGCTACCTCGGCTACCGGGTCTACGATGTTCCCGCCTATTCACAGCTGCAGATCAACCGTGTCTTCCGGGATTTCGGAATCGATTCCGAAGTGCCGCAGGCCATCGGCTATCTGTCCGTCTCAACTGAGAAGGGCGCCGTTTACGGCTATGCCTCGATCGTGGACAACGCCATCGGGGATGGAACCACGATCCTGGCCAAGCGGCAGTAGATCAGCAGTATTTTGCTTCCCCGCCGGGTCGAAACCCGGCGGGGAAATTGAGCACCAGGCCCGGACACCGCACTGACAGGCGGAGTTTTCAGCCCTCATGAGCCCCCCCGGCCGGTCAGATCCTGAACCCGTCCAGGATTCCAATTCCGGGTATACTGTCATCCGGAGACCGGAGATCTGATGTGAGCGACGCGAAAATGCATCTCAATGCCGTCGAGGGCAAGTACGAGATCCTCGAGAAGATCTCGGAAGGTGGGATGGGCGCCGTCTACAAGGTACGGCACCGCCTCCTGGAACGAATCCGCGTCATCAAGATCATGAGGCCCCAGCTTGCAGCCGACCGGGAGATGCGGAGTCGATTTCTCCGCGAGGCCCGTCTTGCGGGAAGTCTCCGCCACCCCAACATTGCCCAGGTCTACGACTTCGCCATCGAGAAGGCCGGCGAGGCCTTTCTGGTCATGGAGTATGTCAACGGCGTCACCCTCCAGCAGGTCCTCGCGAACTACGGCCCTCCCTCGCCGGCCTGGACGCTGGATGTCATCTGTCAGGCTCTGGACGCCCTGCACTACCTGCACCAGAAAGGTGTCATCCACCGCGACCTCTCGCCGGATAACATCATGGTCACCCGGGACGAAGAGGGAAAACCGGTGGCCAAACTCATCGATCTCGGAATCGCAAAACTGGTCGAGTCCGAAAGCTCCCTGACAGCCCAGGGAAGCTTTATCGGCAAGGTCCGCTATGCCTCGCCCGAGCTTTTCAAGGGCCAGGAAGGGGTCCGGGTCGATGTCGAGTCCGATCTCTATGCCATGGGCCTTGTGCTTTATGAGGTGCTCACCGGGATCCACCCTATGGGGGAAAACGATGTCTCCGGCTATATCGCCGCCCACCTCTTCAAGGAGCCCAAGCCCTTCAGCGAAACCGACCCCTCGGCTCAGATCCCGGAATCGGTCCGCAACAGCGTCATGCAGGCTCTCGAGAAGAAACCCGAGGACCGGCAGGCCGGCGCAGGCGCCTTCAGAGAGCAGCTGCTCCAGAGCCTTCCAAAACTCCGACAAACTCCTCACGAAACCGAGCTGATCCTGGACTGCTGCGCGAAAAACGCGCCGAAGAAGGCGCCGGATACCCAGGAAAAACTGGACGCTCATTTCGAGTTCGGAATGCCTTCCGGAGAAGCCACCGATATCCGGGCGCTCCTGGAAAAAGCGGAGCCCACGGCTTTGCAGAGTGGCCCCTCCCCGGTTGCACCAACCCTGAGTCTCCAAGAATCGAAACAGGAGTCCAGCGATGATCGGACCCGAGTGCTTTCGACGGGTCGGAAACAGATCGAGAAGAAAAAGCGGAGATCTCTCAGGAATGCCGGGCTGGCGACGCTGGTCCTGCTCCTCATCGCTCTCGGCCTTTTTGTCAGGAGCGCCCTTCGCAGGCCCTCTCCCACACCTGCTGCAGCCCCGGCTACACTTATCCTCGACGCTCAGCCCTGGGCGAATGTCGCCTCGATCGAAGGCCCGGACGGCGCTCCCGTCAAGCTGTCGCCGGATTGCAGCACACCCCTTCGTCTCCAGCTCCCGGCTGGACACTACAGGGCCACACTCAGGAGGGCTGAAGATTCCAGGACTCTGGATCTGGATCTGGCGCCGGGAGCGGAGACTCGCCGGCTTACCCACTTTGAGACCGTCAGCCCCGAGGACTTCTTCGCCTCAATGCACATCAGCAAACACTGATGAGGCGTCTCGATATCCGGAAGATCAGCTGAGAAAAGGTCGGGATTTCAGCAGTCCGTCATACCCGGCTGCTGAGAAAACCCCTTCCCCGGGCGCAGCCCTCTCCCCTCTTCCATCCGCCTCTCCCGTCTTGAAGCAAAGCCGGTCAGGGCCTGTCGATACGCGCCTCTTCCGACCGGGCGAGAGTCGCTCCGGGCCGGCTCGGGGGGCTTCGGCTCGTGGATCGGCGCCGAACCCGAAGTGAAAGCCGCCGCAAGCGCATCCCGGCTCCAGGGATCCCCTCGAAAGCGCGAGCGCTCGACTTCTGGAGCCACTCTCGCTCCTTTCCCCGGTCTGCCGCCTGAGCCACGTTGGTCCTTTGGGCCCGCGCAAAAATTACTTCCGCTTTTCGCATCCCATCTGCACCACATCTTCGGCTCGGGCTCAATCTGGAAATTCTCAACGTAGGCAAGGCGACACTCCGATTCCCCTCAATCGCCCAATCCAAA
>JANTFG010000342.1 GCA_024763555.1 Thermoanaerobaculales bacterium | reverse complement strand
GGCGATGGAGAGCGGATCTGTTTTGCGTCACAACCATAGAAGGCGGAAGGAAAACAAAACACTGCACTTGGTACGTGGAGTTCGAGGGTGTAGAACCAACTGTTGTCGAACCACCCATCGTCGGACCTCCAGGAGGCGTAGGCCCGAGTGGTGACGGTGCTCAGACGGAACCAACAGGAGGAACGAAGGTGCCAGTGTCGCCGCTGCCTAACTGCGATGGGCTTCAAGTAGCCTCTGGTGACGCAGAGGTAAACTGTCAAGGCAGCGCGGCCATAGCGGTCAGGTTTTTCAACTCAAATCTTCTGCCAGTCTCTTTCCGCGTGTCAGCAACCTCTCATTTCACGCAGCATCAGGATGTGTACCTTCTGCCGTTCTTCTGGACCACACGCACTTTTTCGATCCATGGTGAACCTCCGGTTTCTTGGCGAATATCGGTCACTCCACTATCAGATGCAGCAGTACTTGGATTCACGGTCAGGTCATATCAACCACTTCCACCGGCAGCCAGGGCTCGGTAGGTAGAGTCGAGAGAGAAGCCAATGATCATGACTAGGAACCTAGCTACGGTACTGGCAGTCGTGGCCTTGACCGGCTGCGTTTTCATGTGCGCTTCGGATGTGCCTCCGCAAGCATCGAAACAAGACGGCAAAGATTCTCTTTGCTACTGCCTCCTGCGAGAAGTAATTGGCCAAGTAGACATGGGTCGAGATTCAAACGGGAGAGACCGTGTCTTTATCTCCTTGAACCAAGAGGAAACTGAGAGATTTCGCGTACTCACGGGAGAGAATATCGGTCGGGACATGCTTATTGTGGCCGGCGGCCAGGTGGTCTTCCAACACAGGATTGACTATGAAGTTAACATGGGGGAGATTCATCTCGGTCCATTCGACAGTGAAGCTGAGGCGACAGCGACTATGGACCTCGTTGGATCACCGATGACGAGGCCAGATTGTGAGGAAGTCTGCAAGCAATGGTTGGCGAGCCATGGACAGAACTAGCGGAGAGCATCGCTCCGCAGCCCGGAATATGCAGGGTAAGAAACTCTGGAATCCGTCGAGGGTGAGATGGCTGTCCGATAGAGCCGATCGAGAAGATCATGCAAGGAGATGAATGGCCTGTTCTGCTTTACAACGCGGTAGTGTTCGTCCTGTTTGCGGCGTTCGCCATATGCGTGGGATTTGCCCGCTACTATTCTCATCGGCTGATGAGTGCAGTCAAAGCCGTAAGTGAGGTGGCTGGTGAACTTCGGATCCGCATGCGCGGGGCGTTGATGGAATAGTATTGGGAATGCCGAGAAGGGATTCCCGCCTGTCTGCCGGAGTCAGAAGAAGGGGCGGCACCGAGGATGACGAATTGATCGTTCAAATCTACGATTGGGTAGCGGGTCTCCTGTTCGTTGCATCATTCGTATGCGTGGGGATCGGTTACTACAATGCGCGCCGGCTAATGTCCGCGATCGGAGCCGTGAGCGAGGATGCCTACGAAGAGGCATCGGTTCTTTTTCGGAGCGCACCGACCTTGTCGAGGTGGATCATCTGGGTGAATCCGAGGGGCTTGACGAGGGTACTCAAGAGGAAGGAGATAGAGGAAGACCCCGAGGTGAAGCATTGCCTGATGGTGGCCAGGAAACTCAGATTGTGGGGAATCCTAATCTGCCTCACCATGCTCACTTGGACTATTGGCCTGCCCCTTCTGGCGGGGTACATGGCGGGTTGGGAGTGATCATGCGGCACCGGTGGCTTTTCGGAGAACAGGTTCGGTCGGCCTCGGTCAGCCGGGTGAGTGCCGATCTCCTCGTCCGCTGGCCCCTGCACCAGGAAAACGGCAAGGCGCTGCAGGTCTACTTCCACCTGTCGCTAGCTGTAATCGCGATGCTCGGACTGCTGCTTCCGGTTTCGAGTTGCAGTTGGTTTCGCGAGGACGAGACCGTTCCTCTCGATAGCCGCGACCCGATTTGCTATTGCCTGGATGGCGCGTCCGTTGAAAGAGTGGTCGTCGCAAGAGGTCCAAGCGGGCTGGATGTGGGGGTCACGCTTCGTGGGGAGGCCGCGCAGCGGTTCAATGACTTGACTGCCGAGAATCGGGGGCGGCGAATGCTGGTTGTCGCGAACGGAGAGGTCCTCCTCGACACACGAATCCTGGCCGCTGTCAATAGCGGCGGCATGGTCTTCGGAGGGATAGAGAACGCTGGTGAAGCACACCGGATAGCTGATCTCGCAAGGAATGCCGTTCCGGTTTCTTCCGTGTGCGCGGAGGCTTGTATTGCCTGGGAAAAGAACTCACCCGGCGATAGATCCGCTCCTCAGGTCGGACCGGATGGGGAAACGGCGTCGTCCCGGGGGAAAGGCAACCGCTGATGGCAGCAATCGAAGCCGTAAGTGAGGAGGCCGGTGAAGAGGCATCGACCCTCTTTCGCTCTGCTCCGAGGACATCCAGGTTTCTGAGTTGGGTGAATCCAAGGGGGCTGCATCGAGTGCTCGAGAGGAAGGAGATTCGAGAAGATCCCGACGTGGCGGCTTGTCTGGCCAGGCTCAAGGCGCTTCGGAAGTATGTTCTCTGGATTACCCTGGCGTGGTTTGCGTGGATTGTGGCGCTACCGCTGCTCGCACTGCTTCTCGGAGCATCCTCGGCTCAATGAACGGTGGCGAGGCGAGTGCCAACTGCCACCTCCCATCTGTTCGGTGTATGGCCATTTCTCGCTTTGCGTAGGACGGCGGACCTGTTTTGCAGATAGCGGGTGTGTCCGCCGGTTCCCTGGGGGTTTGGGGGCAGGGGGGATCGTATTGTAAGGTAGACTGCTGCTCGCGCTTCCGAGAAAGAACGAAGGACCAGTGACGTATGAGCGCTAACCCGTTGATGTGGGTCGCTACGGTCCTATTCGCCCTTTGTCTTACGAGTGTGCCTGTCGGGTATGCTCTCGCCTGGGAACTCTTCGCGGCGATTTGTGCTATCGATGATGAGGCGTGTCGGAGAGCTGACGCTCTGTTTGGAAAGATCCCAGGTAAGTCTCAACTGATAAGCATGACTGAGAAGAGGCTCAGGAGAATGCTTCGGAGGGATGATGTAACCGATGATCCCTATGTGGCACTCTGCCTCCGGAGACTGCGCCTGTTCAGGCGAGTCGTCTTGATCGTCTGGTTGACATTCGTCTTGTGGATCTGGACTCCACTGATCATTGTACTGATGACCAGGACATAGCGAGAGCCCTCCCGAGTTGGGCCCCCGGGAACGAGGCGGCGGCGGTGGCACAACAAGGGCCGTCAACGGTGAACGAGAGGCTACGATTGGAGACGGTGGACCGATGAGGATTGCGATACGAGCGCGACAGTAGAGGTAAGAGAGGCTGATGCCGGCCATGTTCTCGATATCGAAGAAAGCTCGAAAGATCGCCGAATCCGTTGGCTATCCCCTGGTGGTGGCCGGGATGGTCCTGTTTTTCGGGAGTTTCTACGGCGCCGCCTGGCGCATGGTTCCGCGCGCTGAGGGGCCGCTGACGACGCTAGAGTCGTTCGCGATGGACGCGAACGGGCGGATCTACTGCGGAATGGACTTCTACCAGCGGGTCCAGGTCTACGAGGCTGATGGGACGTACGTGGGCGGTTGGTTCGTCGGCGCCGGGGGTGGCGGCTTCTCCCTGGCGGTGTCTGATACCGGGATCGTTCAGGTCGCGACATTCAGGGGGGATTTCCTGGAGGAGTACACCGCGGAGGGAACGCTGCTGTCGAGGAGGAAACTCGGCGTCCTGGAGGCGGAGGAGTTTCCGTGCCCCAGGAAGATCCCCCTGCCCGGTCAGCCCGGCTGCGTCCTGGTCC
>JANTFG010000341.1 GCA_024763555.1 Thermoanaerobaculales bacterium | reverse complement strand
ACTTTAGTCCGCATTCTCGAAACTGTTGATGCAACCGATGTTACATTGATGCGGACTGAAGTCCGCGCTCCCAAAGCTCAGTGACTTCTTTGTGTTCTGCACGTGATTCTTGGGGTGAAGTACCTTTTGACCCAGCCGCATCCTAATGTAAACCAATAATTTGTAGGCAGCGCAACAAGCTCGTTCATCCCGAAACGACTTGAATCCGCGGCCCCGGGCTCTACCTCAGAATGCAGCCGATCAGGGCTTCCTCGAAGGACGCCTCGTTCCCTGACCCGCTCCTGACGACGCTTTCTTCGCCGCCGCGAGCTGCGCCTCAATCTCTTCCTTTTGGATTTCCAAAGGATCACGGGTTCCCGGCGAGCGGTACTGCGGCCCTGCACCATTGTATAAATTGGCCTTCTTATTCTCTTCTTGCGCCTTTTTTATTGCTTCCAGCTGAGCTTCCAGCTTCTCAACTTCATCAGTCCGGGCAGCCTTCTCCCGTGTTCCCGGTTCACCGTCAAGATTCTCCGAGTCTGCTGCTTCTCCCTCGCCCCGCCGAACGGGACCCTCCCCGGAGGCAGCCAGCGACCCTCCCTCGGACATCACGGCGCCCTCACCCATCTTCTTCAGACTCTTATTGTCGATGACGATCGACTTCTTCTCAGAAGAATCCTTTCCCTGGCCGGATTCGCCCAATTTAATGCTGCCAGCCAGATCTCCGAGGGTCTTTGCTTTTCTGTTCTTCTCAAGCTTCGGTTTCGGCGTCGGTTGAGGATCGGATGCGAGAGCCGTCCCACCAATCAGAAGAAATCCTCCGACTAAAATGCAGCTCAGAGTTGATTTAACTTTCATTGTCTCTGCTCCTTTTCCGGCGTCCCGACGCTGGGCCGGGAGACGGCAACACGACCATTCACCACCCAATATAATGCCTTGGCGGCGTTTTCGCCGCTAAAAAATTCGCAAACAACCCAATCCGGTCCGATCCCCGAGGACTCCCTTCAGTTGCTCCCGACATTCTCAGATTGCAAATTCTCTCCGTTATTGCGCCATTGCTGCCACATCCTGGCGGCTTCGTCAAAATGAGCGATCCCGGCCCTGTACACCTCATCCGCCGAAATAGCCTCCCGATATCCCGCCTCAAGTCCGATTGCAGCATTGAGAATTTCGACCTTGAGCGCCCGTCGAGCATCGTCTGAAGCCTCCGAATCAGATCGAATTTCAGCACAGGCCTTCTCGTCCAGAATTTCTTCTTTTCTGCTCCAGTCGAGAAAATCCTGAAAAATCGCATCTGTCGGACCGAAGTTCCGCGCGTAGGCATCCTGGTCTTTCTTCGGAATGTCCTTGAGCAAAAGAACGGCATAGCGGAAGAAGGCCGAGGATCCGTAGAGACGGACGATGCTTTCCGACAGCTCCCGGTTTTCCGCCTCAAAGTCCGGAGAGATTCCTCCACCGCCGAGGACCGATCGTCCTGCGTCCGTTCGAAAACCCGTCTTGGATCCCGGGTCTTCGGAGCTGTTCCCGTTCTTATGCGTCATGTAGTCGATGAATGAGTCATAGTCTCTCTGGATACACCTTCCTGATGGGGTGTAATAGCGTGCCGTGGTCAGAGCGAGACCGCCGTCACGAACCGAAAAAACGGTCTGAACGAGGCCCTTGCCCCAGCTGTTGCTCCCCACGAGCACACCACGGTCATGGTCCTGAACGGCGCCCGAGACGATTTCCGAGGCGGATGCCGAACCCTCATTGATCAGGATGACCAGAGGCCCTTCAAAATGCGGTTCCCGCCCTGGAGCTTTCAGTTCGCTCTGGTCCCGCGTATTGCGTCCCCTGGTTGAGACGATGAGCTGACCTTTTCGGAGAAAAACATCCGATACACCCACGGCAGCATTGAGTGTCCCGCCGGGGTTATTGCGGAGATCGAAGATCAGTCGATCCATTCCCAGCTTCCTTAGCTCGGCTATGGCATCCCGGACCTCTTGTTCGGAGGTATTGGAAAATTCACCGAGGCGGATATAGCCGGTGTTTTCATCGATCATATAGGAGTAGCGGACCGATGTCGTTGGAATCCGTGCCCTGATAATCTCCACATCGAAGGAGTCGCCGATTCCGGGTCTACGGATCGTCAGATGAACCGGCGTCCCTTCAGGACCGCGAACCCGGTCCACAACCTCATCCAGAGACAGCTTCTCCGTGGCCTCACCCTCGACGGCTTCGATAATGTCTCCGGTCCGAAGTCCCTTCCGGGCAGCTGGAGTGCCGGCCATCGGCGCAATGACGGTAACCTTGGCATTCCGGAGGGAAATGATGATCCCGATCCCGAAGAAGGAGCCCTCCTGTCGTTCCTGCATCTTCCTGAAACTGCGGGGATCAAGAAAGTTCGAGTGGGGATCCAGGATCTCCAGCATTCCGGCGATTCCGTCGTAGACCAGATCGGAGGCTTTGGTCTCTTCCGGCAGCCAATCCACCAGGGTGACCGTAATCCTGGAGGCCCGGCGAATGAGATCCTGCTCCTCACCGGGAATCGTCGTCTTTCCGAATAGTGCCCCGGCCAGCGCACCCAGGCCCAGGGTCAGAACTGAAATAACACTCAGGCTTCGGCGGGTCAATGCATGCCTCCTCCCAGCTACTCTACCTGATCCGCCCTCGCTTTGCCGTTTCGAATCCAGGGACAGACTCAGCGACCGCGGCAGAAGCAGGGTCAGTCTCAGCGGCAGTCTCAGGCAGCTTGGTGAGAAAATCAGAGGGGTCGCTCCCGTGTTTTCGGCTATACTCAACCCGGAGGTGCCCTGTGTTCGGTTCCCTGGGAATGCCGGAAATTATGCTGATCTTCGTCGTGGCCTTGATTCTCTTTGGTCCCCGGCAGATGCCGAAGATTGGAAAGAGCCTGGGAAAGGCACTGGCTGAGTTCCGCAGGGCCTCCAACGAGTTCAAACGGACCATCGAGGATGAGGTGGCAGCCTCGGATCTCGAGGAGGTCCGCAAGGATATCGAGGAAATTCGCGAGGTTGCCAGGAACCCGGTCAAGAAGGTTCTCGATCCGAAGAATGAGGAATCCTGATCGATGACGCCCTCGAAGCCGCCGGAGGATGGGACGCCCCCGATCGAGAACGAGCAGGGGCTCGAGACACGCAAAAAGGAAAAATCCGACCCGATGATACCCGAGAAGAAGAGGGCTTCAGTTGTTTCCTCTTCTGATGAGAGTCACGAAGCTGCCGGTGATCTTCCGCGGATGTCCCTGCTGGAACATCTCGATGAACTGAGAAGGCGGCTGCTGATCTCGGTCATTGCGATATTCGTAGCTTTTCTGGCCTGCTGGTATTTTGCACCGGCGATTTTCCACTGGCTGGAGCTGCCGATCCTCCGGGTTCTTCCCGAGGGCGAGAAACTTGCCTTCACCGAACTCATCGGCCCATTCATGCTCTATATCAAAGTGGCCCTGTTAGCCGGGATCTTCCTGGCCTCCCCGGTCGTTCTTCTTCAGGTCTGGCTCTTCATCAGACCGGGACTCTACCCCCGGGAACAGAATCTCGTACTGCCCTTTCTTTTCTTTACGACCGTCTTTTTCCTCGCCGGCGGTTACTTCGGCTACAGGGTCGCCTTCCCGATGGTCGTGAACTTTCTCCTGGGCGTCGGCCAGGACTTCAAGCAGGTCGTCACAATTCAGACCTATTTTTCGATGATGTCCAAGATTCTCCTTGGACTCGGCCTGGTATTTGAAACTCCCATGCTGATGTTCTTTCTCGCCCGGATCGGCGTGGTGACGGCCGGCCAGCTCCTCAGGGGTTTCCGCTGGGCCATACTGACCATCTTCTTTATCGCCGCGGTGATTACTCCGAC
>JANTFG010000340.1 GCA_024763555.1 Thermoanaerobaculales bacterium | reverse complement strand
AAAAAGACCGGCTGAGGTGTTTGCGATGTGGTTGCGTTGAGGCGAAGCGGTCCGGTGGCGACGGCCGATTCTCGGCCTGCCCGGGCGAGCGAAAGGCTTCGGGAAGCACGCTTTTCTCCCGCCATCAGCCTCTCCCGGAGCCGGAGCCGCGAGCCGGAACCGCATCCGGAGCCGCATCCGGAGCCGGCCCTGACGCCCGAAACGCGAAACTCGCTCGGTATGCTCACACTCGAAGTGGTCGGAACATCCCACGACCGCTTAGGTTTCTGCCACGATCTCCCTGCTCAGACTCGGGATACCAAGGTTGTGCCCGGCCCAAGCATTCCGCTCAGAGACCCACGGCCGCCCCGGCTCCGGCATCGGCTCCGGATGTGCGGCTCCGGTCCCGGCCCTTCGCACCGGCTCCGGATTCGGCTCCGGTCTCCGGCTCCTGCTCCTGCTCCTGTTTCAGCTCCGGTCTTCGGCTCCGGGCCCCCGCCCCGACTGTGGGCGCCTCAGGCATCCGCCCTGCTACAATCGGGGGCCGCTGGAGGAGTATGAACTTCGAAAGAATGAGAAAAGCATGAGCCCGAAAATCCTGGACATCGCTACGGTCAAAACAGGGATCGAGCTGACGAACCGCTGCAACATGCGCTGTTCGATGTGCCCGCTCAATACCCTGAAGCGCCCGACCGCCGACATGGATTGGGAACTCGTCGAAAAAGTTGCCTCCGAATTCCGCCTTCACGGGATTCAGGTGCGATGGCTGCACGAGATGGGAGAACCCCTGCTCTACCCGCGTTTGACGGAGGCCATCGGGCTCTTCCCCGGCTGCTCCGTCTCAACCAACTGCAAAGCCCTGGACGAGGAGATGGGACGGAGGATTCTCGGGACCGATCTCGGACGGATCCGCCTCTGTCCCGACACCCTCAAGCCCGAGGTCTACCCGACAATCCGGCGAGGCGGGATCTTCAAGCAGACCATCGGAAATATCCGGCAATTCCTCGAACTCTCCAAAGGCCATTCGATCCGGGTGGAGATCCAGAAGATGGTCTCGAAACCGACCGCCGATGAGAGCATCGCCGACTTCGAAGAATTCTTCCGGATCGCGGACTACCCCCAGGCTCATATTATCGAGAAGACCTGCGAGGGACTGGATACGACCGACGCCACCGATCTCCATGAGCAGTTCTACGGCTGCTTCCAGGGTTATCCCTTCCGCTGGTTCATCGTCCTGGCCGACGGCCGGGTCACCCATTGCTGTTACGACTCGGACGGGCAACAGATTATCGGCGACCTCAAGACCCAGAGCATCGCGGAAATCCTCGAAGGCCCACGAATTCCGCAGCTGATGGAGGCTTTTCGCAACAGGGATTGGGAGATCCTGCCACGATGCGGGGAATGCCACCGCAACTCCAGCACAAGAGCCGTCGCCAAGGACCGACTGGTTCAGCTCGGGCATCGAATCGAAGGTATTCTGCCGGTGAAGAGGATCGGGCGACGGCTCTTCAATCGATCGGAGGACTGAGATGCCGAAGGCCCGATGGGGCGAGGAAGCGGAGTTTTTCGGTCCCCGGCACGCCCATCGCGAGGGACGCATCCTCCGCGCCCTGAAGAGAAGAAGCTCCCGAGGGAGACACCTGGAATGTGCGGCGGGCCTGGGTTCTCTTTCAAGGAGCCTGGCCCGGGAGGGCCGGAGTGTTATTGCAGCCGATCTCTCACTTCAGTCTCTCCTGGCCATCCGCAGGAGCCAGGACGCGGGATCTGTCCTTCCGGTCCTGGCAGACATCACAGCCCTTCCCTTTCCCGACGGGAGCTTCGACTCCGCCAGCTCAGCGGAAACTCTGGAACATATCCCTGAAGACGCCGCAGCTGCCCGGGAACTGGCACGGGTCCTTCGGGAGGGAGGATTCCTTGTCGGAACAGTGCCTGCCGGGCCGAAACAGTGGTCCGACTGGGATGTCTGGGCGGATCACAAAAGGAGATACACGCGGCGGGGAATGGAAAAACTCCTGGGGGACGCCGGGCTCAAGGCCAGGGTCCTCGTCTGGGGCTGGCCCTTCCTCCGCATTTACGACGATCTCTTTCTCAAACGCGTCAACCGGAGACGACTGGAGACCCGGGGCCCCGCCGAAAAGGACCCTGCCCTGAAACGAGTTGCCCAGCTGGGGAAGAGTCTTTTTCTCGTCTCCCTCCTTCGCCTGATCTTCGAAATCGACCGGATCTTTGATGGACTGCCCTGGGGCGTCGGCCTGCTCTTTATCGGAGAAAAACTACTTCCACCTCAGGCGGGTAAGAAACTGGACAAGCCCTCTTCCTCGCTCTCATAGACCTCCAGAAGGGGAAGAACCTGAGTCAGCTTCAGGGTTCTTTCAATCTGCGGCTGAGGACGGAGAAACTTGAGTTTCGCGCCGAATTTCGAGGCCAGCTTCCAGCTGGAGACCAACTCGCCCATGCCCGAGGAGTCCATAATCGTGACCTTCTGAAGGTTAACAATGATCTTCTTCCAGTCTTCGGCCAGCAGTTCGTTGATGACCTCCCGAAGAAGTTCGTCACCGACTCCCATGACAAGCCGTCCTTCCAGATCCACGATAATAATGTCATCCCTGTGGCGGACATCGACGTGCACGATCAACCTCCTTGAATTCCGGCTTCATTCTATCACTGCTCCTGCTATCCTCGACTGATGAATCGAGTTCGTCCGGAGTCTCTGTCACCGCCGCCACAGAGGAGACGACATTCGACCATCCGCCTTCCCGCCGAGGCCCCGGCGGGCGTCAAGAGCATCTTCGACTACTTCCTCATCCGTTTTCCACGCATCGACGAGGAGATCTGGAGGGCGAGATTCCGGGAGGGAAAGGTCTTTTCCCAGGAGGGTCGGCTTCCGCTCACAACACCCTACAAGGCCGGGCTCGAAGTCCACTATTACAGGGAGGTGGATCAAGAACCTCCGGTCCGCAGGGACTATCGGATCGTCTTCGAAGACCCGGAGATCCTGGTCGTCGACAAGCCGCCCCATTTGCCCGTGACTCCGGGTGGAAAATGGGTTGATAATTGTCTCCTGGCGATCCTCGAAGAAGAACTGGGGGAAGCTGAACTCAGTCCTCTCCACCGAATCGACCGGCTCAGTTCCGGCCTGCTGATCTTCTCCCGACGAAAAGGAAGCAGGAGCAGGTACTCACGGATTTTTCAGCCAAGACCCCTGCTGCGGAAGGAATACCTGGTCGTCTGCGAACTCCGGCGCTCCTCCTTCCCTGAAAGACTCCAACTGGAAGATCACATCCGAGCTTCCCCCACAGCCTTTTACCGCCAGGAAGTTCTTCCGGGCGTGCCGGCCAATGCGCGCCTGACGATCCGACTGGAGCAGAAAAGGGGAAATCTGGCCCTTTATCGGGTCCGGGCCGGGACCGGCCGGAAACACCAGATCCGGGTTCAGCTGGCCCATGCAGGACTGCCGATCCTGGGAGATCCGCTCTATGGCACACAGCCCCGATACAATCCGCAGGATCTCTCGATCAGACTTTTTCTCGACGCTCATTTCCTTGAGATCGGCGCCTTTCCTCCCCTCCAGGGGCGGGTATGGACCTCCCGGGAAGAGCCCTCCTCCTTTCTTGAGGAGGCCTCGGACGCCTTCGGCAGGAGGCCTCTCAAATTCCCCTGACAGCCCCCTTCTCCGGAACCTGCTCAGAGGCTTCCGCTTTCAATAAGATCGGCGAGAATCATGGCGCCTCCGATCCGGGCGCCGTCCGCCATCGCCTGGATGAGAAGGTTCTTCCCATCCTCGGAGAGGGAGGGTTCTCCGACGAGAATCTGTTCCCGATCCGGAACCTGGCTGAGATTCATCGGAAATTCAACTCTCCTCAGACGATCCGACGAGCGAA
>JANTFG010000339.1 GCA_024763555.1 Thermoanaerobaculales bacterium | reverse complement strand
CTTGCAAAAAACGCAGGAATACTGGTGGTATGCCGAGGTCTTTTTGCAAGTGGCCAGAGTCCAAGGAATTGGTGCAGATCGCCGGTGAGAATCGCTCGGATTAGGTAGAAATAACAAGGCCGACGACTGAAAAGCCGTCGGCCATGATCAGAGTCTTTGAGAAGACGGATTCTACTCGATCGAGAAGCTCTGGAGTTCGACGGGGACGGTCGATCCATCGGCAGCGTAAATAGTCGCCGTGTCGGAGGAAACGTCGATGCTTGCGTCGTCGATGTAGATAAAGTCGTCGACGGCCGCACTGTAGATCCTGCCTTCGAGGACGAAACCATCGTTCGCACCGGTCGATGAATCATAGGTCCAGGTGTAGGTCAACAACTCCCAGCCGGTACCACTGGAGTAGGTCGAGTTTCCGCTCAGAGAACCACCGTAATCGGTAACCGCACCGCCCACCGGTGTCGCGTGAGCCCAGATCCGGCCCGAAGGATTGCCACTCGAAGTTGTATCGTAGACCATGAAACTCGCCGTGATCGTATCTCCATCGGTGAGACCCGTGACCCACCAGATATAGGCCTGCGGTGTTCCACCCAAAGGATTCTCCGTCAACTTCAGGCTGTGCGTCCCCGTGTTCGCCTGCTCCGTGCTATTCGCCAGAACTGCGTTCCCATAGGTACCAAGGGCCGTGCTGGTTCCATCCTCCCAGCCGAAGGTCGCGGTCTGATTCGCGAAAACCGAAGCCGCCCCGACCAGAACCAAAATACTGCAGAAAACCAAAACCTTCTTCATCTCATCCTCCTTAAATTCGAGAATCCCATTCCTCAGCGGATCCTTCAGGCAAACAGCATACACCATCCGGGAGTCGATACCAAAGACTTTCATCCGGATTTTACAGGCCCAATCAGCCCCGGATCCCTCAATCCTTCAAGCCCTCGACAATCTTCTCCATCAATTCCATTTCTCCCGCAGAGGCCGCTAAACACTGCTCGAATTTCGAGGCATCCCTCCAGGTCTGAATTTCCTCCTCGCTGTAGGCATCGCTCGCCCGCAGAAGCCGAAGACCGGTCTGGGCAACCTCCCGGGCCGCCGAGGCTGCGTGCACACGCGAGGCCGCACGAATCAGCTCGGGATTCTCGAGATCCTCATCGAGGGCCTTCAGGGAAAACTGCACCGCAGTCTCCACCTCCGCTGAAAGTCGCGCCAGTTCGAAGAGCGCCCACTGGCGGCGGGGCAGCTTCGTCCGATGTGCGGCCAGGTAGAGTTCCGCCAGGGCCGAGGCTGCGAGGCCCGTCGCATCATCGCCTCCGGCCTGCCAGACAGCCTGGGCCATCTCCCGATAAAAGCCGCCCTTGGAACGGACGACCATGCGCCAGCGGTGGGTTCCGATGATGCTCTTCATGATCTCGGAGGTTCCCTCGTAGATCGTCGTAATCCGCACATCCCGGCGAATCTTTTCGACCTCGTACTCCTGGGTATAGCCATAGCCTCCGTGCGCCTGGATGGAAGCATCGGCCGCGGCATTTCCCGCCTCGGTGGTGAAATACTTGGCGATGGCGCCCTCGATCTGCAGGGCATGGTTCCCCTGATCCAGGGTATGGGCCACCATCTCGAGGTAGGCCCGCGAGGCCTCGAGGCGGACGAAATGGGGTACGATCAGGCTGTGGGTAAATCCCTGCTTCTCGAAAAGTGGTGCGCCGAACTGCTGCCGTTCCTGCCCGTAGCGGATGGCCCTCTCCAGGGCCTCTTCGCCCGCGCCGAGACCGAAGGCCGCCACCATCAGACGGGTGAAACCGAAGACCTTGTTGGACTGGTTGAGTCCCTCGCCTTCGATCTCGCCGAGGAGCTGGTCCGCGGGGACGAGGACATCTTCCAGGATGACCTGGGCCGTATTCGAGGCCCGGATGCCGTGCTTGACCTCGTGGGCGCCGACGCTGAGTCCCTCACGATCACGCTCGACGACGAAAAAGGCCGGACCGCCCGGTGTCCTGGCCAGGATGGTGTAGAGGTCCCCCACCCCGCCATTGGTGATGAACTGTTTCGTTCCATTGATCCGGTAGGACTCGACCTCCCCTGCCGCGTTGAGAACCGGCTCGGCCACAGTGGCAAGGGAGGCGACGTTCGAACCTGCCGCAGGCTCGGTCACGCCGTAGCCGACGATCAGGCCCTCCTCGGCGATCCTTCCCAGCCACTTCTGCTTCTGCTCCTCGGTGCCGCCGACGATAATCGGGTCGACGCCCAGAGCAATGGCCAGGAAGGCCGTCGCAACGCCGAGGTCGATCCGGGCCATCTCCTCGGAAACCCGCAGCAGATCATAGCCCCCGCCACCGAGGCCGCCGACCTCCTCGGGAAGGAAAATCAGATGCAGCCCGACCTCCGGGCCAAGCAGCTCCTGAACCAGTTCCATCGGGAACTCGTCTTCCGCATCGAGGCGGAGTCGGGTCTCCTGACCGAGCTTCCGCTCGGCAAAGGTCTTCAGGGTCTGCAGCACAAATTCACGGCTCTCGGCGTCCAGGCCCGCCGGCAAATTCTCATTCATCTCTGGTGCCTCCTTATGGGAATCTCCGCCGTCGGATGGAGCGGCGGATCGGATCAACCCGGGTACTTTACAGTCATCTCAGCTTTTTGTCAGGAAGTAGACTCCGGCGCTGATCAGGATCACGGCCATAATTTTCCGAAAACTGGCGGTGGAAATATTCTCGACCAGCCGGGCGCCCAGCTGCGCCCCGCACATCCCGCCGATTCCAAGAAAAACTCCGATTCTCCAGTCGACATTGGCCAGCTTGCCGTGAGCGAAGAGCGCGGAAATCGAGATAATCAGAATGGCGAGAAAGGATGTCCCCACCGCCTTTTGCGCCTCATGGCCCATCAGCAGCAGCACGGGAACCATGATGATGCCCCCACCGAGACCGCTGAATGCGGCCCCGATACCGACGAGAAATCCGATCAAAATCGTCAAGGCGATCTGCATCTGAGCCTCCAAGCAGCCCCTCTTCCAAGGGGCCGGCTTCCATCTTCTATCTCGCCGGGACCGGCAGCACGTAAGTCGGATCACCACTGTTGTCGTCGACCACTGAGGCGTAGGCCATCCAGTAGGACGGTGAACCCGCCACAAGTTCGGCCTCGATCCATCCGCCTTCCAGGGTCTCGCCCGGGTGGTGGATCTCATCCAGGATGCGATTGGCCTGGAACCATGCGCCGGTCATGCTGTAGATCCGCGAACCCAGCTCCTGCCCCGAGGCCGTGTGGACCCTCACTCTGACCGCGATCGATGAGGATGAGGTCTGGACGATCCCGACATTCGTATGGAATCGCCCGGGAATCGAATGCACCAGAGGCAGAATCAAATGCGATGAAGCCGAAGCCTCGGCCAGACGAATGGCCGGAATACCCTGACCATAGGTCGCCTCTCCCGCCGCCGCGTTATAGGTGCGGGTCGATACAATCGCCTCCTCCGAGGAGAGCGAGACAACCAGCAGTCCCGAGGTCGGCCTCAGGGAGGCCAGGGGATCGTCGAGATATAAGGCGCCGCCTGCCGGAATGACATGAGGTCCCCCAAGTTCGTTCCCCGGCCATTGCGAGCCCGAGGAAACAAAATAGAGCTTTGCAGTCACCTCGTTTGCTGAGGGGTTTGCGACTCCGATCTCGGACTTCCAGACGGAACCGCCGATCCCGGTCGCCGAGGCGGCTGCGGGAACAAGCCAATCGAAGTCGGTAGGCGTCACCCCGCCGCCGTCACGACCCTGAAGGGTCATGACGCCGCTGCCGATGGGATCCAGATAATCCGAGACCCGGGTATCCGGCGTTCCGCCCCCGTTCCAGTCCACGGAGAGCTTGCCGAACCAGTCTTCTTCGTCGTTGCCGCAGGCCGCATAGCCCCCGGACTCCTGCCCGACGCAGAGACCGTTGGCCGGATT
>JANTFG010000338.1 GCA_024763555.1 Thermoanaerobaculales bacterium | reverse complement strand
GCGATATTTCCGACCACAAGGATGATCATCTGATCGGGATGGACGTCTTTCGCCATCGCCTTCTGAATGGCGGATGCGTCCACGCCGGAAATCGAGGAACGATAGTTCTTCCAGTAGGCATGGTCTCGACCAAGAAGTTCATCCATGGCGTAGAGAGATGCCGTGGCACGGGCCGACTCAAAGCGACGCGGGAAGGTCTCGATAAATGAGTTCTTCGAAACCTGCAGTTCCTCCGCACCCACATCCTCCTTCTGCATCTGTCGAATCAGGTCCAGCGTAATCTTCGCCGCGTAGGCGCAGGTGGATGACTTGGACTGGAAAAAGGCCGTAATCGTACCCGGAAATGTCCGGTTGAATCGCATGGAGGAATAGGCCCCGTAGGCAAGACCCTCGTTCGAGCGGATCGTCTTCATCATTCTGGAGGTGAAACCGCCACCGCCGAGGATGTCATTTCCGAGCTGAAGAGCGAACTCATCTTCGAATCCCTCCAGATAGCCGAGATGTCCGATCCTGACCCGCCCCTGGTTGACATCGGGTTTGTTGACCACGTAGACGCCGGGCGCCGCTCCGACCTCGGGCTGCGGAATCGGCGGAAGGGTCTCCTCCATCTTCGGCAGCTTCGAGAGGTGGTCTTCGAGAAGGCCGGAGGCCTCTTTCCTGCTGATGTCGCCCGAGATCGCAATCACGAGATTACCCGAGCGCAGCAGGCGGGAGATAAAGCCTCGGCAGTCATCCACGCTCAGGCCGTCCACGCTGGACTGCACCGGCAGCTGATTGAACCAGAAATCCTCCCCATAGATCAGACGATTCCATTCCCGTCCCTCAATAGCGGCGGTACTGTCGTTTCGAGTCTTCATCTGCTGGATCAGATCGTCCTTCGCCTTGGCAAAGCGATCCTGTTCAAAACGTGGGCTGGTGATCATGGACATCATGAGCTTCATCGCCTCATCAAGGTCCTTTTTCATGACATCGAGATCGACCGAACCCTGGACATCGCCGATGCGGGTACTGAGGTTGGCCGCGAGGAAATCGAGAGCCTCGTCAAAGTCCTGTGGGCTCATCTCCCCGGCGCCGCCGGTTCTCCAGACCTCTCCCGCAATATCTGTCAATCCGGCCTTCTCCGCCGGCAGCAGATAGCCCCCACCGTGGAAAAAGACTGTCAGATGAACCAGAGGCAGCGCGTGATCCTCTCTGAGATAGACGGGAGTTCCGTCTGAAAGCTCAAAACGCATGGCGCTCGGATCGGGCAGTTCGAAACTCAGGGGACCGAAGTTGAGTTTTTCCGGTCGATCAACGATGGCATCGCCCGCCTGAAGCAGGCCGGACGAGGCCACAACGAACAGCAATACTGCAAGTTTCTTCAACATCAGTTTTCTCCTCCCTGATCCAGCTCGGCCAGACGTTGATTGATCCGCTTCACCACCAGCTCAATGGCCGGCCTGAACTGCTCCGGCGCCTGGCTGATCCCCGCCTGCATCTGGCCCAGGGCCATCTGGAGCTTGGCGACGTCCTTCTCCTGCGAGATCTGCGCGATCATCTGTTTGGCCATCATCTTGGCCTGGCCGCTTAAAGCGGCGAGTTCCGGATCTTCTGCAGCACCTTCCTTGCGGACGTACCACATGGTATTTCGGCCCTCGGTCGTGAAATACTTCTTCGCCACCCGCATGATGTCCTCCGCCGTCACGGCCTCAACCGCCGCCGCCGATTCATTGAGATACTGCCAGTCACCGACAGCGTCATAGATCAGAAGCTGGATCATCTGGTAGAAATTGGACTGGAGGCGACGATAGGAGTCGGCCAGGTACTGGTTCTTGACCTTCTGAAGCTCATGCTCGCCGACCGCTTCCTTCTTCAGCCGCGAGATCTCTCCCAGCAGGGCCTCTTCGACCTGCTGATGCCCGACACCCTCGGCAAGCTCGGCGCCGATCTCGAAGTAGCCGTCCAGATTCATCGGACGGGAAAAAGCGTAAGGCTCGCCGCTGGCCAGCTTGCCCTCTTCAACCAGCTTCTTATAGAGTCTCCCGGTCCTTCCCGTCAGAATTCCTGAAAGAACACTGAGTGCGTACTGGTCCGGATTGACGAAAGCGACCGTCCGGAAACGGATCTCGACGGCTGGATTGGTGTCCGCGACGGCAACCATGCGCCGCTCCTGGAGCTGCTCCAGCTCCTCCGTAATCACCTTCGGCGGATCGACCTTCGCCCGGGGAATTCTGCCGAAATATTTTTCCGCCAGCTTCAGGGCCTCCGCGGGATCGAAATCACCGACCAGGGCAGCGGTCAGATTATTCGGCGCATAATAGGTGCTGAAGAAGGCATTGGCCTCCTGGCGATTGATGGCCTCGACGTCCGAGGGCCAGCCGATGACCGGGTGATGGTAGGGCGTCGCAGTCCAGAACATCGAATCAAACTGTTCTTCGAATTTCGCGGTGGGGTTCGACTCGATCCGCATCCGGCGCTCTTCCCGTACGACGTCCCGCTCGGAATAGAACTCCCGAAAGACCGGGTGCATCAGTCGCTCCGACTCCATCCAGAACCAGAGTTCCAGCTTATTGGAGGGGACCGTGATGAAATAGGTCGTCGCGTCCTGGTTGGTAAAGGCGTTCATCCCGGAAGCGCCCATCCCGGTATAGACTTTGTCGTATTCATCCTTGACGATGTACTTGTGCTGCTCGTCCTGCAGCTCTTTCATCCGGACCGCCATTTCCTTGAGGGCTTCCGTCCGGTTCTCCGGAAGAAAGATCGAGCCCTCGACCTGACCCTCTCTCTTTGCGGCACGGAGTTTCTCGTATTCCTTCTCCATCTCCGCACGAAGCTCATCGAGTTTCTTCATGATCTCGAGTTCCTTCGCGGCGTCCTTCGTTCCGATGGTCGTCGTCCCCTTGAACATCATGTGCTCGAAGAGATGCGCGATCCCGGTGACTCCGGCCTCTTCATTGGCTGATCCGACATGGGCGACCCAGCCGGCGGAAACGCTCGGCGCGCCCTCCCGCTGAACCAGCAGAAGTCGCATCCCGTTGGCCAGCTGATGCTCTTCGACAGGGACCTTCGCCCCGCCGGCGGCCGACAGCAACCCTGAACTCAGCAGTATTAGCGCCGTCATTGCGGAATATTTCAGAAATGACCCTCTCATCACAATCTCCTTTATAGCGAATAGCTCGGCTCAAATTGAGAGCCTCGGCATCTTATACGATCCACCGGGGAAAAGTTCAAAAAATCGCCCGGCAATGTCGAGGCGCCGCCGGAGAGCCGCACGATCGAAGCCGGAGGCGATACAACCCAAGTGCCTCAGGTACGAGGTCAAAGATCGTGGGTCTGCTTACTGGGACGCTTCGCCTCAAAGCGACAGCGCAAATACCTCCTGTCGGATTGATCCGGTGTATCATCTTCCCCTATGGCTTACTCCATCGAAGAACTGCTGGCAGACGAGAGAAGGGTCATCGAGTCGAGTCTCCAGAAGCTGCTTCCAGTCGAAGACACCTGGCCGACCCGCCTCCACCGCGGGATGCGCCATGCCGTCCTCAGCGGCGGGAAGCGAATCCGTCCGATTCTCGCCCGGATGGTCACGAGAGCCCTCGGGAGAGACCCTGAGACCATCACCATGGCAGCCTGCGGACTGGAGCTGATCCACAGCTATTCACTTGTCCATGACGATCTCCCCGCCCTGGATGACGATACGCTCCGGAGGGGACGACCGACCATCCACGTCGCCTTCGACGAAGCCACCGCGATCCTCGTCGGGGACGCCCTGCTCACCGAGGGCCTGGCTGTCCTCTCCCGCGAACCCGCCGGGGAGGTTTGGGCTTCCCGCCGCGCCGAAGCCGTCGCCCTTGTCGGAGCTGCCATCGGATCCCGGGGCATGGTCGGCGGACAGATGGAGGACCTCGAAGCCGGGGCTCAGGTCGAGGATGAGGATTCCGA
>JANTFG010000337.1 GCA_024763555.1 Thermoanaerobaculales bacterium | reverse complement strand
GTGTCGTCCTTTCCGGCATCGGAAAACCGGTCTTCATTTTTCAAAACACTATGGTTGAATCGTGTATTCCGGAGTATTGAACAAATATAAGAAAGCAGGAAAACCGGGAGATTCATTGTGAACCATATGCCGCAATGCGACAGCGGAAATAGGGGAGGTTTCGAAGAATTCGGTTGATCTCAGTTATTTTCTGCGAACTTGTGACGGGCAGCAAGCTGTTTGCCGCATATTGTCATAACCCACGTGAATTGAGACACTTTCTGAATATCCGATTTTTCATATAAAACCACTTGACAGATTAGCGATGTCCCTTCATCGTCAATAAAGCTGCTATGAATAATGAAAGGAGCGTCGCCAGGATGGAGATCGAGATTCCACGGTCCGGCTCATTGAAGAGCGGAGCTTTCCCGTCATGAGTCTTGGAGGGGATTCTCGTTTCCTCATGTCCTATGACGGAGACCCATCGATCGTCTCCGGCCGCTCAGGATTTCTCTAGCCTCGGATTTCAGGATCTGCAAGCTTTGTTAGAAAACTGACGATCCAGATAAACAAGGAGGAGAATATGGCCGAAAGTACTCAGATTGTTGACACGACTGCGAATCCGGCGCCTTTGGGGTTGCTCGGCTTCGGAATGACAACCGTGCTGTTGAATATCCACAATGCCGGGATTTATCCCCTGGATACGATGATTCTCGCGATGGGTATCTTCTACGGTGGAATGGCGCAGATCTTTGCGGGCTGGATGGAATGGAAAAAGGGAAACACCTTTGGAACGACGGCCTTTACCTCATACGGACTTTTCTGGGAAACTCTGGTATTCCTGATCCTGATGGGCAAATGGGGTTGGTTCCAGGCCCAGTCGGAAGCCAGCATGGTCGCCTACCTCTTCATGTGGGGACTCTTTACCTTCGTCATGTGGATTGCAACCCTCAAGCATAATAAGGCCCTCCAGGTCGTCTTCTTTACGCTCTTTATTCTCTTCTGGCTTCTGGCGCTCGGTGATTATACGGGCAGTGCGGCAATCAAGCACTTCGCGGGCTGGGAAGGTATTTTCTGTGGTTTCTCGGCGGTCTATCTCGCCCTGGCGCAGGTTCTCAATGAGACCTACGACAAGACAGTGCTTCCGGTAGGTTGATCAGACATTCAGAGGGCCGAGATCGATTATCCCGACCTTCTCAGAAACGGCTTAAGCCGAGAAAGGAGAAGGAAATGAACAGGTGGAAATGGAGTCTTACAGTCGCGTCTCTGGTGGTGATGGTTCTACTGGTGTCAATGGCCTCAATGGCCCAGGAACAGGTGGATCCGCAGGCGCTCCTGCAGCAGCTGAAGGCACTGCAGCAGCAGAACCAGATGCTGCAGCAACAGCTCCAGCAACTCCAGGCGCAGGTCTCGACGCTGGCGCAGACCCAGCAGGAGCAGGGACAGACGATCGAGAAGATTCCCGAGGAAGCTGCGAAGAAAGCCGCTGAGGGAATCAAAATCAAGCTTGGCGGAAAGGAGACCCTGACCTTCAAGGGTTTCCTTAGCGCGACGATCTTCGCGCAGGATGCGGACTTTGCATTCGGGAACGGCCAGAGCGCCGAGTTCCCGAAGCAGGAATTTGAGAATGACAATGACTGGTTCATGGGCGGCGACGTTCGGAATACCCGGTTGACGGCGGCATTTTCGGGTACCAAGCTCGCAAACTGGGACGCCGGTGCTCTGCTGGAAGCGGATTTCTTCGGCGGATACAACGGCAGTGGCGCCTTCAGTCAGCAGCAGCCCCATCTCCGGATGAGGCTGGGCTATATCGAGTTGAAGAAAGACGGGACGAAGATCCGGATCGGCCAGGACTGGACGCCGCTCTTCGGTGAGTGGCCGATTTCGACTTCTCATATCGCGTTTCCGCTCGGCTATGGTTCGGCGGGTTTCGTCGGCTGGCGTTTCCCCGGGATCTACCTCTGGAAAGACCTCGGAGGAGATGCCGTCAAGACCCAGCTGCAGGCCGGTGTTTTCGAGGGGAGCTGGAATGGTCCCGGAGCGCCGACATCATGGCTGAGTGCCGGAAATGTGGGTTTCCAGCCCCAGGTCGAGGCCCGTCTCAATTTCACGGCCAAAGACTGGAAGATGTATCTGGTCGGGCACTGGGACCAGAAGGATCTCAAGGGAGTCAACGAAGTGGTTCCGGATCCGGCAATCGACGATGACATTACGGGTTCAGCCATTGAACTGGGAGGCAAAGTAACTCCCGGGAACTGGTTGATTCACGGGAATCTCTACTGGGGACAGGGTATCGGACAGCAATTCGGCGCGATTACCCAATTCGGAGATATCGAGTCTTTCGGCGGCTGGCTCCAGGTCGGCTACAAATTTACTGACAACTGGGGACTCTACGGTTTCTACGGTCTCGAGGATCCGGACAACGATGATGTGCTCCTGTGGATCGGCGAGGGCGGCAGGATGGAAAACGAAATGTACAACCTGCATCTCCGATATACCTACGGACAGTACTGGTTCGGAATCGAGTGGACCCACGATCAGGTCAAGGTCGGCTCGGATGAGAATGAAGTCGATGGAAACCAGCTCGCGTTCAGCGCGCTCTATAAATTCTGATGGAAAGGAGTTGATTGATGGCTGAAGAACAAGGAACCGGAATGGTGACCGAGGCCCAGATCGCGGTACACTGGAAAGAGGAGGAAACCTACGATCCTCCTGGGAAGTTTATCGCGCAGGCCAACCTGACGGACGAAACGATTTTTGATCGTTTCAGCCTGGACAATTTTCCGAATTGTTACAAAGAATATGCCGACCTGCTGGACTGGTACGAGTACTGGCATACGACTCTGGATCACAGCGAGCCGCCCTTCTGGAAATGGTTTGTCGGTGGAAAAATCAACGCCTGTTATAACTGTGTGGATCGCCACCTTCCGAAGTACAAGAACAAGACGGCCCTCCACTTTGTGCCGGAGCCGGAAGACGAACCTATCGTCCATATGACCTTCCAGGAACTCTACGTCAAGGTCAACGAGTTTGCGGCCCTGTTGAGAGATTTCGCCGGGCTCAAGAGGGGTGATCGGGTCACCCTGCATATGCCCATGATTGCGGAGCTGCCGATCACGATGCTGGCCTGCGCCCGCCTCGGTGTCATCCACTCCCAGGTCTTCTCGGGATTTTCGGGCAAGGCCTGTCACGAGCGGATTGTCGACTCGGGCAGCCGAGTCCTGATCACGGCTGATGCCTATTACCGGGCCGGGAATCTCATCGACCACAAGGAGAAGGCCGATATCGCCTGCGACGGCGCTGAAGCCGAGGGACAGAAGGTCGATAAGGTTCTCATCTGGCAGCGCTATCCCGGAAAATACTCCGCCAAGACGCCGATGGTGGAGGGCCGTGACTTCTTCGTCAACGAGGTCATCAAGGACTACTACCACCAGGTGGTTGAGCCCGAGAAGATGCTCTCCGAAGAGCCGCTCTTCCTGATGTATACCTCCGGAACGACGGGCAAGCCCAAGGGCGCCCAGCACTCGACCGGTGGATACATGGCCTACGTCACGGGAACCTCAAAATACATCCAGGATATCCATCCTGAGGACGTCTACTGGTGCATGGCCGATATCGGCTGGATCACCGGCCATTCCTATATCGTTTATGGTCCCCTGGCGCTGGCTGCTTCATCCGTCATCTTCGAAGGTGTGCCCACTCATCCGGACGCCGGACGTCCGTGGCGGGTGGCCGAGGAACTCGATGTCAACATTTTCCATACCTCGCCTACGGCCATCCGTGCTCTGCGCCGGATCGGGCCCGACGAGCCCCATAAATACAATTACCACTTCAAACACATGACGACGGTGGGAGAGCCCATCGAGCCCGAGGTCTGGCGCTGGTATTACAACGAAGTCGGCAAGAAGGAGGCCGTGATCGTTGATACCTGGTGGCAGA
>JANTFG010000336.1 GCA_024763555.1 Thermoanaerobaculales bacterium | reverse complement strand
CACGCGGAGGACACGGAGCCGCCCACCCACCCGAAGGCATGAACACATTCTCACGCAAAGATCGCCAAGATCGCAAAGGCCCCCTCCCGCCCGGGACATGAAGGCAGAAGACATATTCACGCCGAGATCGTGAAGGACGCAAAGGGCGGGCCGTCGGTCCTGAGCCTGCTTCGCAGTCAACACTGATAGAAGCTTCACTGTCGGAGAACAAGCTCTCCTCCAGCAAAGACATCAATCAGCGGTCCTCTCTCTTCGTAAGAGGATAGAAGGACCGACGACCCCAGCAAAAACCACCCACGCCATGAAAGGATTGTGTCTTGTGTGCTATGTGCTTCTGGGCATCTCGGACCCGAATCCGTTCCCTTTGGGAGCGGATCGCCGGTTGACGCCTTTGGCGGAGAACAGCTTGCTTTTCGACGACGAAGTGTCTGCCGGTGGTAGCTGCGAAGCAGTCGGGGCCTGATGCCGCTGCCCTACCTTGGCGAAGCTTGGCGTCCTTTGCGAGAGAATGTGTTCTGTCTTTTCTGTCTTCTGTTTCCCTGGGCATTCCGGTCGACGCACTCAGCTCAAAGAACCACGGCCGCCCCTGCTCCGGTTCCCTGCTCCGGCTCCGGCCTCCGTTCCGGCTCTTGAATCGGTGCGCTGCTTCGGTCCCCCGCTCCGGTTCCTGTTCCCGTTCCTGCACTCCGTTTCTGCTTCTGCATCGGCGTGCTGCTCCCGCTCCTGTTCCTGCTCCGGCCATCCGCTCCGACCCCGGTACCGATCCTGACATCGGGTGAATCTCGCAGAAATTGCCCTGATGATGTCCGGAAACCCAAGGGTTACGACGATGCTTCCGGGTGACATCTTACTGGTTCTTTCGCTACCAATTCGGCCACCCGGGCTTGCGCTCAGCGCAAATACCTCTGAGTACTGCTGGTGGAGGCAGGGTAAGATTCCAGGAATAATTCCTGAAGGTGATCCTTGTCACTTCTAAATCTGCGCGTATGTGGAAATATAACAATCGAAGAGTTCATCCATGGCTGGAAGAGACCGTGAGACCGGTTGATGAAAGGAGTTCGAGATGAATTTCAATACGAGGCAATCTTCAATACTTCTCAGTTTCATGATGGTGCTCTGTTTCCCCTTGGGTCTTTCGGCCCAGCAGGGAAGCTGGACCCTTGTCGGCTGGAATGACCTCGGGATGCACTGCATGGATGCAGACTACTCGGTGATGGCGATTCTGCCGCCCTATAACGTGATTCATGCCCAGTTGATTTCTCCGTCGGGCCAGATTGTGGACCAGCCGAACGGGATCGAGGTCAGTTATGAGGCTGTGGCGGATCCCGCAGGCTCGATCAACAGCACTTCCGTGGGGAAGAGTAATTTCTGGGACTTCGTCCAGAGCCTCTTCGGTGTCCCCCTTGCAGAGGACGAGGGCCTGGCCGGCTTCGATATGCCCGGTGGAGGGAATACTCCGCAGGCGATGGCCTGGGACGCTTCCTGGTCCTGGTTCACGGCGGAGGGCATTCCACTGACTCCACAGGCCGATGGGGGAGAGACGAACTATTACCCGATGATGCGGCTTGTCGCCCGGGATGCCCAGGGCACAGTTCTCGCAACGACGAATATCGTACTCCCCGTATCGGATGAGATGGACTGTCGCAGTTGCCATGCTTCGGGGGCCGGAGCGGCGGCTCGGCCGGCAGGAGGCTGGGTCGGCGATTCAAATCGGGAGCGGGATTACAGACTCAATATCTTGCGACTTCACGATGAAATGGAAGCCGGAAATTCGGTCTTTGAGGACGCTCTCGCCGCAGTCGGGGCGGATCCGACGGGCCTTGAGGCGACGGTTGCCGGGGGAGGCTCGATTCTCTGCGCCTCCTGTCACCCGACGAACGCCCTTCCCGGATCGGGTGTCGGAAGCGTCGGGCCCCTGACCCGAGCCATCCACGGTCTCCATGCCGGGGTGGAGGATCCGCTGGGTGGGGGGACACTCGGGAATGCTGATCATCGCTCGGCCTGCTATCGCTGCCACCCGGGTTCGGAAACACGGTGCCTCCGGGGCGCGATGGGAAACGCGGTCGCCTCGGATGGTTCCCTGGCCATTGACTGTCAGAACTGCCACGGCGGGATGAGCCGGGTCGGCAGCCCGGACCGTGAGGGTTGGCTGGATGAACCAACCTGCCAGCAATGTCACACCGGCACCGCAACGCTCAACAGCGGGGAGATCCGCTTTGCGAATGCCTTCAGCTCCTCAGGTCTGCCTCGAGAAGCGGCTGACCCGATCTTCGCGACGACACCCGACACTCCGGCGCCCGGGAAGTCTCTCTTCCGTTTCTCCAGCGGACATGGTGGCCTCCAGTGTGAAGCCTGTCATGGTTCGACGCACGCGATCTTTCCCTCGGCGACGGTCAATGACGGAGTCCAGAGCTTGAATCTTCAGGGACACGTGGGGACTCTGGTCGAGTGTTCCTCCTGCCACGGGGGCTCTCCCTCAACGATCAACGGCGGCCCGCACGGCATGCATCCGGTGGGTCAGCCGTGGGTCAGCGGACACCACGACGCGGTCGAGGATGGTGGAGTCGGTGTGGCGGAATGCCGTAACTGCCACGGCGGGGACCTCAGAGGTACGGTTCTCTCACGCTCTCATCAGGACCGGCTCCTTCAGACGGATTTCGGGGAAAAGAACTTCTGGCGAGGCTATCAGATTGGTTGCTACAGCTGCCACAACGGCCCCGATAACGGCAACCCGAATCCAGACCACCCGCCTCAGGTCTCGGACCTCCAGCTCCAGGCGGAATCCGGCGTGGAAGTCGGCTCGACGGTCCAGATTTCGGATCCGGAGGGAGATACGCTGAGCAAGCGCGTCGTCTCCCAGCCCCAGGGGGGGCGGGCCTGGTTTGAAGGCGGGATGCTTCACTATCGATCGGAATCCGGTTTCAGCGGCGTCGATTCTTTCACCATCGCAGCCTTTGACGGGATGAAGGACTCCAATCTGGCCCGCGTCCAGGTCGATGTCAGTGCATCGAGCGGGATCTTCTCGGATGGATTTGAAAGTGGTACTATCGTAAATTGGAACTGAGTCGCGTTCTGGTTTACCGGAAGAAGGGAACGAAAAATGCGTACGATGATTGGATTCCTGGCGGTCCTCTTCTCTGGCCTCCTGTTGGCTGCCTGTACGGCAAAAACCGGAGATGAGGCGGGGCCGGTGCGGGAATCGGCCAAGGAAGAAAGGACGACGGTTCCCCGGACCGGAGAGCAGATCGCTGAGGTCTCCCCTGGGGAAGGTGTCCTTTCCCTGGGGCGGGAAGGGAAGGTCTTTGATCCACCGGTCAAAGCCGAAGTGATTCCGGAAGGCGCCTGGTTCTGCGACATGGGTACTGTTCACTATGCCCGCCCGGACAAGGGTGATGGGCGTTGTCCCGTCTGCGGGATGTTTCTGCGTGAGAAAGGAGCCGAGGAGAGCCCGGAAGATTCCGAGTCCTGAGCATTCCCGGGCTTGAGTCCCGGCCGGATTTTGCTACACTCCGGCGGCGGCAATCGGCCGCTGGAGGTATTATGACGGATTATTCGCAGCTTCTCAAGGAATTGGGTCTTCAAGACATCAACCCCGGTGCCTATGCAGCCGGGTGGATCTCACCGGCTGAAGAGAAAATTCTCGCCTCGATCAACCCGGCCGACGGGTCGAAGATTGCCTCGGTGATCCAGGCCGATGCGGCTGCCTATGATGCCGTTTCCGCTCGGGCGCAGGAGGTCTTTCCCGAGTGGAGGATGATTCCCGCGCCGAAACGCGGTGAGGTCGTTCGTGATCTCGGCCAGGCGCTGCGTGAGAAAAAGGACGCCCTGGGGAAACTGGTCTCCCTCGAAATGGGCAAGATCTACTCCGAAGGCCTCGGCGAGGTGCAGGAGATGATCGATATGTGCGATTTCGCCGTCGGCATGTC
>JANTFG010000335.1 GCA_024763555.1 Thermoanaerobaculales bacterium | reverse complement strand
GAATACCGGGAGCTGGTGGAGAAAATCTATGTGCCGATTCCTTGAAACCATTCGGGTCGAAGATGGAGCTGCGGATCTCCTGCCCTGGCATGAGCAACGTTTCCGGGCGACCCAGATGGAGGCCTGGGGCCGGATTGTGCATCTCCCGCTTGCTCAGGTTATGCCGGAGTATCCCTCGGCTCCGGGAGTATTTAAGATGCGACTCCTCTACTCGGAATCCGGGCTGGAGTGGAGTATTGAGCCCTATCGGCGCCGTGAGATCTTCTCTCTGGAGCTGGTCGATGGAAGCGGTATCGATTATCACCTCAAGTCAGCTGATCGCTCCGAGTTGAATCGCCTCAGCCGCGATTGGACAAGAGGAGTCGAGATCCTGATCCTCCAGGAGGGAAGAATCACTGATACCGGTTTCTCCAACGTGGCCTTTGAGAATAACGAGGTTTGGTGGACTCCACGACGACCCCTGCTGAAGGGAACCCGCAGAGCCTCGTTGCTGGAATCCGGCGCTCTTTCGGAGGCTGAAATCTCCATCGAGGATCTCCGGGACTATCGCAGGGTGGCACTTTTCAATGCCATGCTGCCATGGGAGAAAAAAATCATCCTCCCCATTGAAGCGATCTCCAAAAAGATCTGATAGGGCCGGGATTCTCGACGACGGCAGCTTCGAAAGGCCCTGGGCTACCCTCCGAAGAGACCTTTGAGACCGTGTTTGAGGGGGTTTTCCTGTTCACCTTCTTCGCCCCCCTGCCCGGCGCCCGCAGCCTGGCCGCCTGCCATTTCCATCCAGGAAACCTGCCGGAAGCCGGAGGGAATGATGAAGAGATTCTCCGGCGTTGCCTTCTGGCGGAGCAGGGTGACCTCCATGGTCGAGGTACTGCGTTTCTGACGGCCCTTCTTGTCGGTCGTGGTGGTGGTTGAGACGGTCTTGAGCGGGAATCCGTCGACGGAGCCCCATGCTGCCTCGAGGGATTTGTCCAGTTCGGCATTCCCGGTCTTCGGTGGTTCCTTCCGCAACCAGATGCCGAATCCGGCATCCTTGAGATCGGGGGCGATCCAGGCTTCAGTCGTCGTATCCATTTTCGTCTTGTGCTTCATCCCCATAACCTTCGTGGTCATCACGAAGCCGGATTCCCAGGTGACTTTCGTCGTCTGGTGACCCAGGAGGGGCTCGGCAGGCGCCGAAGCGAGCTGCTTCGCGTAGCCGTCCGAGAAGCTGATCTTGACCATTCCACCGGTCGCAGCCGACATCGAGTTGAGCATACCGAAGACCTGGTCAAGCGAAAAGGCGCAATAGCTTTTGTCCGTGGGGTTCACCAGGAAGACACTGGTGCCTCCGTCACGGGTGATGATGTAATTTCCTTCGCCGAGCATCGTATTATTCGAGCCTTCGAAGAGGACTCGAGCAGAGTCTCCGTCGACCCAGGCTTTCGTCCTGTAGACGACATCGCCCTGCTGTCCCGGGTTTTGTGAACTCATCGTCGATTCGTAATAGACTCCGCCGAAGAGCTGGCCGGCACAGAGGACGAGGCTGAAAAACAGGGAAAGAGAACGCATATCTGAACCCCCTATTGTCGGGACCCCTCGAGGGGTCGTGATCTCATCGGAGGAAAACTGGCCTCAGGCTTCGAATTTCCTGAGCCCCGGGTTCCTCAAGCCCTTGTGTGTTACCACAGGGGGTGAAATAATACTCCAGGAACTACGAAAAAGGGAGGATGAGATGAATACAATCGTTTCGAACCTGCTGGACACACTTCAGGGACGCCTGCCCCAGCTCCTGATGGCGGTGGGGGTTCTGGTCGTCGGGTGGCTTCTTGCCCTGCTGATTTCACTCATAGTCCGTTTCCTCCTGAAAAGGACGGAGCTGGATAACCGTCTCGCCTCGTGGCTTGTCGGAGGGGAGGGCGCCGATGAGATCGACGTGGAGAAGTGGATCTCACGAATTGTCTTTTGGATTCTGATGCTCTTCGTGGCAGTTGGTTTTTTCCATGTTCTGGGATTGACGGTCATCACGGCGCCGCTGATGGCCTTCCTCAATCGGATCTTCGAGTATTTGCCGCGGCTGATTGCTCCGGTTCTCCTGTTACTGGTGGCCTGGGCCCTGGCAACAGGTCTGCGTTTCGCCCTGCGCAAGATTCTGACGCTGGCAAAGATCGACGAGCGACTTGGAGAAAAGGCGGAACTCGAAGAGGGCCAGAGCATTTCACTGGCAAAAACACTCAGCGATGCCGTGTACTGGCTGATCTTCCTGCTCTTCCTTCCGGCGATTCTCAGCGCGCTGGACCTCCAGGGTTTGTTGCACCCCGTGCAGGGGATGGTCGATGAATTTCTGGGCTTCCTGCCGAATCTGCTTGCCGCGGTGGTCATCCTGGCCGTCGGCTGGCTGCTTGCCCGCGTCATCCAGCGGATCGTCTCCAACCTTCTGGCGGCCGTGGGAGCCGATCGTTTGAGCGAACAGGTTGGGCTGGATAAGGCTCTGGGTGAGACTTCCCTGTCGAAGGTCCTCGGCATGCTGCTCTATGTACTCATCCTGATCCCGGTATTGATCGCAGCCCTGAATGCCCTTCATCTCGATGCGGTGACCGAGCCGGCGAGCCGGATGCTCAGCACGATTCTCGAAGCCTTGCCGCTGCTCTTCGGGGCCTCGCTCCTCCTGATTATCGCCTTCTTTGTCGGGAGGGTGGTCTCAGGGCTTGTCAGTAATCTCCTGGCCGGTTTTGGATTCGATGCCATGCTGGCCCGGGCAGGGATCGGGAAGGCAGAGGCCGAAGGTGAGTTGCGTTTCTCCTCTGTTGTCGGACAGCTGGCTCTGGTCGCTATCATGATGTTTGCCACGATTGAGGCCGTCCGGATGCTGGGATTCGAGATGCTGGCTCAGCTCATCGCCGAATTCATGGTCTTTGCGGGCCATGTCGGCCTTGGCCTGATTATCTTCGGTATCGGCCTCTACCTCGCGCAGCTGGCGGCCCGAACCGTTTCAAGCAGCGCGACCCCGCAGGCACCGCTTCTGGCCATGGCCTCGAGGATCTCAATCCTGGTGCTGGCCGGTGCGATGGCCTTAAGGCAGATGGGGCTGGCCAACGAGATCATTACCCTGGCCTTCGGTCTGCTGCTTGGCGCCGTCGCAATTGCAACGGCTCTGGCTTTCGGCCTGGGAGGACGGGAGCTTGCGGCAAAGACCCTTGCCGAGTGGACGGAGAAGGCAAGAAAGAACTGAGATCCTGGGAAGAGGGAATCAGAAAAGGGGGCCGATCGGCCCCCTTCTTCATCGGGACAGGAGAGATCAGAGTGTCGTCAACACCTTCTCAATCCGCTCGGCGGCCCAGTCGATCTCCTCGCGGGTGACGGTCAGGGGCGGAGCGACCCGGATGACGGTCTCGTGGGTTTCCTTACACAGGATGCCCTCATCTTCCAGGGCCTCGCAGAAACGGCGGGCGCCGCCGGCTTCTTCCTTGAGGACAATCCCGATCCAGAGACCGCGGCCCCGGATGGAATCAATGTGAGGCGAGTCGATGGCTTTCAGCCGATCCATGAAGTAGCGACCCAGTTCCTCGGAGCGTCCGGCGAGATCCTCTTCGACGAGAATCTTCAGCGCCTCCCGGGCGACGGCGGCTCCAAGGGGGTTGCCGCCATAGGTCGATCCATGATCGCCCGGACGGAAGACACCCATGACCTCGTCATCGGCGAGGACGGCGGAGACCGGGTACATGCCGCCTGAGAGGGCCTTGCCGATGATGACGACATCGGGCCGGATTCCCTCATGCTCATAGGCGAAGAACTTGCCGGTTCGACCGAGTCCGGACTGGATCTCGTCGCACATCAGCAGGCAGTTCGACTCATCGCAAAGCTCGCGCAGGCCTTTGAGGAAGCCTTCCGGTGGGACGACGATTCCGGCCTCGCCCTGGATCGGCTCGACCATGATGGCGCAGACATTGGG
>JANTFG010000334.1 GCA_024763555.1 Thermoanaerobaculales bacterium | reverse complement strand
CGTCAGGAAGGAACTGAAGATCGAGGGCGTTGATTTTGAGCTTCTTCTCCATCCCGGCCACGAGTCAAATCTGGAGGCCCTCGGAGAGGCCAGGGAGAATATTGAGCATCGAGTCGCCGAGCGGCTCCGGGAATTGCGTGAGGCCGGCCTGGACTATCCCTATTCCACGATGAGCCTGGTCGAGGTTCCCAATATACTGAGAGGCTTCGGAGGCGGCTGGCGTCTGCCCTCGGTTCTGGATCCTCCCGGGATGATCCTCCTGCGGGAACTGGGCTTTCCGACGGCTCGTTTCGATGCTCCCTTCAGAAAAAGGGAGAAATTCAAAGATCTCGAGGGCGGAGTAGCAGCGGCCAAGACCCGGCGCCTCGAGGAGTTCTTCATCAACGATTTCTCAGGGGGAAACCTCTTTTCCGGCGTCGGTCGATCCATGCTGCTTGCCCAGACGGGATGTCGGGGTGAGGGTCGTGCCGCGGTTGAGTGGAGCCTGGATTCACTCCAGACTCTGATGCTCTCGGGAGTCCGGTCCTATTTCTCGGCACATCTCTTCACTCCGAAGATGAATGCGGCGATCGGGGGAGCAATTCAACATTTTGTTTTGGCGGGACGAAAAGGGCATTTTGCCCAATCCGTGATTCAGGTTTTCAACTCCAGGCCGGCAGTCTGGGCTGCAGTACTCAATCAATCTTTGTCCCGCATGAAGCCCTGGGAGGATCCACAGCGGAGCATTGACGCCCTGTCCCTGAAGGCGGGGACTCTCGCCCAGATCATCTTCGATACCCTGGGCCCCGAGGGGAGTGCGGCCTTCGCGGCGCATCTCCGAAACCGCTTCGAGGGAGAGAGTTTCAGCTTGGACCAGTTCATCGAGCTTCTGGCCGAGGAAGACGAGAAACTCGGGCTCGCCGCAGCAAACCTCATCCGGGGCCGTGGTCTTCCCGGCTTCAGAGCACAGAGGATGGAGCTTTTCCGGATCGCAGATGATTCGCAGGGCCTTCCCCGTTACCAGTTGAAAGTTGAGATTGCCAACCCGGAAGAGACACCCGGAGTCTTCCGACTGCGCTATGTCCTTGGAGATGCCGAGTCTCCCGAGATCGTTGACTCGAAGCCGATTCCGATCTCGGGGCAGGCCGCCCTGCGCTATTCGAGAGTTCTCAGTGGAGTGCCTCGGAATCTGCGTCTTGAGCCCTACGTTTCTCTGAACCGCAGGCCCTTCGAGATTCCACTCCCGGAATTCGACAAGACCAGGGTGGAAGATGTCGAGGCCTCGGACGGGATCAATCCCGTTGCCTTGAAAGGGGAGGACCCCCGCACGATCATCGTTGATGATCTTGATGAGGGTTTTTCCGTTGAAGGAGAAGCCGGGGCCTCGGGTTTCCGTTTGCGAGCGAAAAAAACAAAGAACGAGGATCTTGATGGTGGATTGCCGCCTGACGATTTCGGCCCGATGCCCTCTCAATGGTCCCGAGCCATGAAGTCCTCCGCCTGGGGTCGGTATCGTCACACCGTGGCCTGGGTCCGCAAGGGCAAGGGCCTTCGTAAGGCCGTTTTTAAGGCCGAAATACCGGAGGCGGGCCAGTGGCAGCTCGAGATCCACCTTCCCTCGAAGTCAGATTTCAGGCTGACGCCAAAATGGGGAAAGTGGAATATTGATGTTGTCACCGGGAGTACGACCGGAAATCTGAGTTTCGATGCGGAGAACAGCGACAGGGGATGGAATCTCGTGGATGTGCTGAAACTGGAGGAGGGAGAAGTGCGGGTGGAGATTCCGGATTCGGGTAGCGGAATGGTTGTGATTGCCGACGCCCTTCGCTTCAGTCCCGCCGCGACCGAAGGGGAGAAGTGATGAGAGAAAAGGGACTGGGAGTCCTCCTTCTGCTGACGCTGATGATCCTGCCGGGCTGCGGTCCGGGGCGGGAAGAAACGAAACTTGAATTTCGGATTCCGGTCAGGGTTGCGGTGGTCAAGACCGGAAAGGTGGAGGATGTTCTGAAACTGACCGGAAATCTCAGGGCGGAGAGCACGGTCAGTCTGGCTGCGGAGAGCCGGGGAATCCTCCGGATCGCCCTGCGAGGGGATGGACGGCCACTGGCGGAGGGCGATCGGGTGAGCAAGGGCCGGCTTGTTGCCGAGTTGGTTGGAGAAGATGTCCGGGTGGCGGCCCGGATGGAGGCGACCCGTCAGCGTTTTCTCCAGGCAAAATCGGACCTCGAGGCCAAGAAAGAACTCCTCGAGCGGGGTCTGATCACCCAAACCGAGATTCGCGCGGCCGAGAGCCTTCTTGAAGATGCGAAGCTCGAATACGACCGGAGTCGGCTGTCCGAGAAACGATCCCGCCTGATCTCGCCGATCGACGGAATCCTTCTCGAGCTGGCCCGGGACGATCGTGGTCGAAGGATCGCTGCCGGGCAGATTCTCCAGGCGGGACAGATCGTGGCGCGGATCGTTCCGAGGGGGGCGCTGATCGCCGACGTCGATGTTCTGGGCCCGGATATCGGTCGAATTCTGGTCGGCCAGAAGGCCCGTGTCTCATCCGTGGCCTTCCCCTCTCGCAGCTTCTCGGGAAAGGTTATCCGTCTGGCGCCGAACCTCGATGAGAATACCAGGACCCTCCGGGCGGAGGTGGCGGTTGAGAACCAGGGAGATCTTCTCAAACCTGGCATGTTCGTGCGAGTCGACGTCCTGGTTGCCCAGCATGAAAATGTCCCGGTGGTGCCGCGTGCAGCGGTGGTCGACAGGGGCGGGAAGAGGGTTGTATTTGTCGCCAGGGGTCAGACGGTCGAACAGCGTGAGGTCCGGACGGGTCTGGGGAACGATGCCTCGGTCGAGATTGTTTCCGGGCTCAAGCCGGGTGAGAAGGCTGTTGTCCAGGGTATGGAGACCCTGGCCGATCACTCCAAGATCCGGATCACCTCCTGAAGGAGTATCCAGGCCGCTGAGAACTGATGTCCGGGGCCTCGGCGGGTATCTTCTCAGACGAATCTTCTGAATATCCGAAGTTTGTCTTGACTGGGGGCGCATTGGATATATATTGGAATGTGTCAGGACAAGTGGCGGAGTTTCGGAAATGGTTTTTGACGTCGTTTTCTCGAAGAAATGGGGCCCGAGATGATTGAGAGACGGAAATCACCAAGAACGTCGGTCGACCAGGATATTTTTGTTCGGATTCGAGCCTCCCTCCAGGCGAGGATTGTCAATATTTCGCCATGCGGCGCCTTGCTCGAACTCGGTGCGCCTCTTCGTCCTTCCCTCGAATGCGATCTGCGCTTTCCGGCAAAACAGGATGGGGATCTACGGGTGAGGGCCCGGGTACAT
Organism: Thermoanaerobaculales bacterium; assembly: GCA_024763555.1. Taxonomy (GTDB): domain Bacteria; phylum Acidobacteriota; class Thermoanaerobaculia; order Thermoanaerobaculales; family Sulfomarinibacteraceae; genus JANTFG01. The sequence goes on along the minus strand of JANTFG010000334.1, from coordinate 630 downwards.
CGCTGCAGGCTCGAGAGCTTTGTGAAGGAAGGCGGGATGTCTCGTGGCGTGATCTACCGGGCGGGAGTGGAGTTTCTCCACGTCAGTGAGGATGCCTGTGAGCGTACGATGACGCAAATCGCCGAGCTGATGGGCGGGGCCCCCGCTCTGCTGAACGAGGTCCGTCTCGAACTCTTTTCCTGATGACCGGATTGTTTTCAGGTCACGCGAGGCGGCGGACAAGCTCGGCGAGATCAAACCACCACTGAACACGCGGTCTTCTGTGTTCCGGATCGGCTTCCTCAAAGAGCTTCGCCAGGGACTCGGCGCGGGTTTCTCCACCGACGAGGCCGACGCCCAGGGCATTGGAACCGCCCTTTCGGATTTCTTCGAGCAGCCTGTCGAGGGAAAAAGCTGCGAGGCGGTTCGCGTGGATTCGATCGAAGGGGCTGGGATCTCCTCCCTGCTGAAGGTGCCCGAGGATGGATTGACGCACGTCGAAGAGATCGCCCCCTTCCTCCTCAAAGAGCTGCATCATGAACTGCGTTGTATAACAGGGATTGGCTCGCTGAGCGCGAATCATCAGGCCCAGGCGTTTCCCCCGCGTGAAGCCGGAGATGAGTTCGCGGACGTCCTCCTGGAGGCCCTGAA
>JANTFG010000333.1 GCA_024763555.1 Thermoanaerobaculales bacterium | reverse complement strand
CCACCAGTATTCCTGCGTTTTTTGCAAGCACCAGAGCCTCAAGGACTTGGCACATCTCATCCGCCAGAACCGCTCAGATTAGGTTTCAATAACCCCCGACTTTCCTCTTGGAGACGAGCTTCAGAGTTTGCTCCAGGGCCTCGTCCCGTCGTGCTGCAGCCTCTGAGAAGGGAATGGGTGCAGCGGCAAAAGGTGAGCTTTGAGCACGCATCTGGTAGAGCATGACGAGATTGACGAACCAGGTCTTCGTGCGATCCAGGCTTCGACCGGCCACATACTCGACCCAGGGAAGATCATCGATGTGGGGAGGAATCTCAAAGACCAGCCGGGCCACCTCCTCCGGGCCCAGCAGGAGGTCCGCCTCGAGGTCGGCTGCTGAGTGAATTCCACCGATGGACAGACTCTCCGAAAGGGCCGGATTCTTAAGTTTTTTCCAGTCGATTTCAAGTTTTCCCGGTTCGACCATGCCGGTGACGACTGTGAACTCGTTGACCGTGGACCGGTCATACCATACGGCAGTGCGTGGGAAGACCTCATGGAAGGCTTCAAGAATCCTCAAATAACTCTCGATGTCAAGGGAGTAGACGGGCAGCCACATGGAGACGATTCCACCGGGATTGAGGTGTTCCCGGCAGAGTCGGAAGTACTCCAGGGTGTAGAGTGCCCCGTTGCCGGCAAAGACCGGGTGGATCGAGTCGGAGAGAATGGCATCGTAGCTCTTGTCCGTTGCCATCAGGTAGTTCCTGCCGTCATTAAGGATCGTGTGGACCTTCGGGTCTGCAAGTACCTTGTGGTTAATGAAGTCGAAATACTGATCCGAAGCGCTGAGCACCCGGGGTGAGATCTCGACGACATCGATATTCGGGATGCGGTGACGGGAGACTCCCCAGCAGGTTCCTCCGGACCCGAAACCGATGTGGAGTACCGACTGAGGATTTCGAAGCTGAAGGAGAGGAATCTGGGCCTGGAGCTGCTGGACGGTCAGCAGGCTTGGGGCCGAGCCCGCGACATTGGTTCCATTCAGCTCAAGGGATATCCACCGCCCCCTCGGGTCGGTTATCTCCTTGACCAGGACCGTGGCACCCACGTCTTCCTCGAGGGCCAGCACGGAGCTTGTCGTTTCCACCGTGGTCGCTGCCTGGCGAAGCATCCAGTCTGCGGGCAGCCTGAACCAGATGAGGGCGATGGCGCCCCCGGCGACGACAATGGCGGTGCGAAGTACTCTGCTCCTCTGGAGGCAGAGAGCCACCAGCAGGGATATGGCCGCCATCAGGAGGATCGTGTGCTGTGAGCCGATGGCAGGGATCAGGAAAAAGGGAGCACCGATGGATCCAGCGATGGCGCCGAGGGTATTGGCGGCGCCCACCGCCCCCGCGGATGCGCCGGGTGAACGGTCTGCCGGGTCTGCGGTGACGGCCAGGGGAAAGGAGGCGCCGAAGAGAAGCGTCAGCGGTAAAAAGAGGATCGCGACGGCCAGGAGGAAGGTGATCTGGACCGTTGCAAAGGAAATACTGAAATGCGTCTGAATGGCCACCCAGGACAGAATTTCGGACACATGACCGAGTGCATAAATCTGGCAGGCGAAGGCAATACCGGCCAGAAGCTGAAGTGCGGCCAGAACTCGGGCCGGATTCGAAATCCGGGACGAGATCGCCCGGATGAGGAGGCTGCCGATGGCGATACCTGAGAGATAGACGCCGAGGAGGACCGCAAAGGCGTACACGCGCGAGCCGATGTGGAGGACGAGAATCCGGACCCATACCAGCTCTGCAGCCAGGGAAACTCCCCCCATCAGTCCGGCCAGGAGCAGGTAGGCACGGAAGCCGGCCTTTCCCTGTTTGCGGCGGATGAGGTGGTCCGCCGAGGGTGTGCGACGCTCTCCTGCGAAGGAACTCAGGAGGATAAAGAGACAGAGAACCGAGGTCAGGGCCAGGGCGCCGCTTTCTCCAAGTGTCGGCAGCATCCAGTAGGCAGCGAGAAAAACGCCCGTCGCTGCGCCCAGCGTGTTGATTCCGTACAGGAGGCTGATGCGTCCCGCCAGGTGTTTTCCTCGAATTCTCTCGACGAGGAGGGGGAGGGTCAGCCCCATGAGCGTCGTGGGGATCAGGAGGACCGCGGCAGCCAGACTGAAACGTTGAAGTATTCCGAGGGCAAGACTTCCCTGCATATCAGCGGCGAGGTGGCTGCCGAGTTTGAGCATCCACTCCTGGATGTGGGGCGAGAAGGCGTAGAAAACTCCGATGGCGCCTTCTGCCAGACCGTAGATGAGGATATGTTTGCAGAGCCTTGAGGCCAGTCGTCCTCCAATGAAGGCGCCCAGGGCCATCCCGGCCATCCAGACGCTGACCGCGGCCGAGGCCGCCCAGATGGTGTTTCCAAGGACCAGGCCGAGCATCCTCATCCAGACCACCTCCCCGACCAGAGCGGTCAGACCGGAGGCGAAAAAGAGGATCGGAACCAGCGGGCCGGATCTTTCGGAGCTTCGGACGAGAGGATGATCTGTCTTTCTGAACTGCATGGACGTTTCTCTCCCCGGGGAGTCCCCTGCGATCTTCGGGAAGTATATCGAAGTCCGCCTGAGATCACAGCATTGATGAGCTACGGGGGAGGGATGAAGGGATGCCCCCCGCGCCCAGGGCAGATCTCTCGCGTGCCACGGGTAGGAGGCTGTAGTGAAAGATCGTGACTAAAAGATGTATGCCCAATGTTCTCAAGCCGCCCTCGGTCCCCCCGGATGAAGACATCGGCACCGGGAAGAGGAGCAGGAACAGCAAGCCGATGCAGGAGCCGGAGCCGATCCCGGAGCCGGATACCGCGCCGGAGAGGCGAGACTGAGTCGACAAAATCACACTCGAAGCGGGCGGACTATCCCACGACCGCATAGGTTTCGGCCACCGCCGCTCAGCTCCGGTTTCAGACATCGATGTGGCGCCCGGCCCACGTATTCCGCTCAGGAAACCACGATCGCACCGGCTCCGGCATCGGCTCCTGCTCCGGCCCTCCGCTCCGGTTCCCGTTCCGGTCTGCGGCTGCGGCTGTCGCTCCGGATTCCGCCGCCTCAGTTCTCGTGAAGCACGCAGTCTCTCTCACAGAACTCGCAGCTGAGTCCCGGCGTACAGTCGATAGTGAGCCTGTGGAATTCCTGAATCAAGGGGGCGAGACGCTCTTCCTGGTAGCGGGCAAATGAGATGAAGCGTGCGAGGGAGGCGCCCGTCTCACCTGAGATCAGGTGTTCGATCTTGCAGGCGTCGGCCTCCGCGATGTCCTCATCGACGCCGAGGATTTCCACGAGAAAGGACTGGATGATCCGTCGTTTGGAGAGAATTCGGTTGACCAGCTCCCGTCCCTCCCCGCTGAGCCTGAGCCGGTGGTCTTTCCCGACATCAACGAGGCCGTTATCTTTCAGTGCGCGCAGTTGCAGAGAGACCGCAGCGCGGGAGACATCCAGGCGGCGGGCGATGTCCGCAGCGCGTGGCGCCTGCTCATCGTGGGTGGAGTCCCAGATCGCGAGCAGATAGTGGGCGACCGAGTGACTGACCTCGTTGGCCTCGAACTCCTTCCAGACGCGCTGAAGATCCTTCATACCTCGATTCTCCGTCCGATGAGGGTTCAAAGTCAAATCGCCCGACCCTCATGGCCTGAAAGTCCAGCGGAGTTTGAGGGTCAGGTACTCATTCAGCGGCTTGAAGGTGAAGCGTCCCTCGGTTCCATCGGGATGGAGCCAGTCCCGATAGTAGACGAGGAAAAGGTCGTTCCCCGGGCGGATGGTCCAGCGAAAACGGGCATTGAGCCCCATATTCCGTGACTCCGAATCGTACTGGATATTTGTCTCGAGGATGGTGTCCGGATTGAAGGAATAGGCGGACTTGAACTGCATCAGCCTCTGGATAAAGCGGCCCTCGGGGAGTTCCCCGTCGTCGTATTCGAGGCTCGCTTCGGT
>JANTFG010000332.1 GCA_024763555.1 Thermoanaerobaculales bacterium | reverse complement strand
CCGGTATCGAGTCGGATGACGTAGAGATGCCATGAGTGCCCGAAATCCCAATCGGGTCTCTTGAGAGGCAGGATCTCCTCGAAATCTTCAAAGGCGGCATCGTAAAGGGACGCCAGCTCCGCCCGGCGACGGTTGTTCTCGTCGAGTCTCGAGAGTTGTCCCAGCCCGATGGCCGCATTGATGTCGGTGAAATTGTACTTGTAGCCCGGCTCGACAACCTCGGCCTGGGGTGCCCGGCCCTGCGTCTTCCGATCATAGGAATCAACGCCCAGCCCGTGAAATTTCAGCCGTTTGATCCGCTCGAGGAGAGACTCGTCGCCGGAGGTGACCATGCCCCCTTCAGCCGTCGTCAGATTCTTGATGGCCTGGAAGGAGAAGACGCAGTTGCCCTCGGCGCCGATCGGCTTTCCCCTGTAGGTTGAACCCGCCGCATGAGCGGCATCCTCGATCACGGTGATGCCATGTTTCGCCGCCAGCTCTCGGATCGGGGCCATGTCGCAGACTGCGCCGGCGAAATGGACCGGGATGATCGCTTTGGTCCGCTCGGTGATCTTTTCGGAGATGAGCCCGGCATCGACCATCAGGTTTCCGCGGTCGACATCGACGAAAACGGGCCGGGCGCCGCGGAGGACGATGAGGTTGATGGTCGAGACCCAGGTCAGGGCCGGGGTAATGACCTCGTCGCCGGCGCCGATCTCGAGGGCTTCGAGCATCACGTGCATTCCGGCCGTTCCGGAGACCACGGCCACGGCGGCGGGTGCCTGCGTGTACTCTGCAAATCTCCGTTCAAATTCAGCGGTCTTCGGGCCGGTGGTAATCCAGCCCGAGCGCAGCACCTCGGACACAGCTGCAATCTCCTCCTCCGACACGTGGGGCCGACAGAAAGGCAGGAACTCGTTCCGCATCAACTCACCTCCTGTTCCGGCCCATCATCTCACAATATCCGACGCCGTGTCAGGCGGCGGAGACCGGAAAGCGGGTCGGGAATCCGGATCCGCAGCAATGGCCGAGGCCGTGTCCTCCGCCGCCGATGGCCGCCCCGGCCCCCCTGTCCTGCTCTCAGTTCCCAAGCGGCAGGGTATTCGCGTATTCTCCCGTCACTGCGGCAATGGCATTGACCAGCGCTGGGGCAACCGGGGGTACACCGGGCTCACCGATGCCGCCGATCGACTGGTCGCTCTCAAGCACCCGCGTCACGACCTCGGGCTCTTCACCCATCCTCAGAGGCTCGTAGTCATCCCAATTACCCTCGACAACGGCGCCTCCCCGGATGGAGATCTTCCCCCGGACGGCCGCTGAAAGACCGAAAACAACGGCAGACTCCATCTGGGCGGCGATGGTATCCGGATTGATGACGGGCCCACATTCGACCGCCGTCGAGACCTTCCGAACCCGGAAATCTCTTCCCCTGATCCGCTCGACCTCCATCGCATGGGCGATGAAGGAGCCGAAGGAGGCATGACAGGCGACACCCAGGCCGCGATTGGGTCCCGGGTCCCGACCCCAGCCAATGCCCTCCGCAGCGGCCTCGAGACTCCGTCGAAGGCGTGGAGCCTCCTCAAGCAGCCCGAGACGGAACTCGAAAGGATCCCGACCCGCCAGGGAGGCCAGTTCATCAATGAAGACCTCGTTGGCGAAGGCGTTCTGGGAGTTGTAGACCGAGCGCCACCACATGATCGGGATGGGAGTGTTGGCCATGACATACTCGACGAGAAGGTTGGGGATGGAATAGGGGAGGTTCTCCGCACCGTCCAGGGCCATGTGATCCAGCCCATCCCTGACCGAGCCCGGCCAGAGCTGCTCGGAGATCGAAGGCGCCACGAGTCGATGGTGCCAGGAACTCAGTCGCCCGGCAGCGTCAAGGGAGGCCTCCATCCGGTGCAGGGAGACCGGACGATAGAGCCCGTGACGCATATCGTCTTCACGGCTCCAGCTCAACTTGATCGGGGCGCCCGCTTCCCGGGAGATTTCGACGGCCTCCAGGACCGAGTCCACCCAGCCGCGCCGGCCGAAACCGCCGCCCAGGAATGTCTCATGAAGGACCACCTGCTCCGGCTTGAGGCCCAAAAGCTCCGCCGCCTCGGACTGGGCCCGCGTCTGCGCCTGGGTTCCCGTCCAGATCTCGCAGCTCCCGTCCCTGACATCGGCCACCGCGTTGAGCGGCTCCATCGGGGCGTGGGCGAGGAAGGGCAGGGAATAATCCCGCTTGAGGAGCTGCGCCCCTTTCCTCAGGGCAGCCGCCACGTCGCCTGTTTTTCGCGCCTCGACTGCTTCTCCCCCGGCCTTCTTCCGAAGATAGGAGGCGATACTCTGATCGTCCCAGGTCGCCGCTTCGCCTTTATCCCAGTCGATTCTGAGAGCCTCTCTCCCCCGCATGGCCGCCCAGGTGGAGTCCCCGAGGACTGCAATCCCGCTCGAGATCTCGAACACCCGGCGAACTCCCGGAACCTTGAGTGCGGCCTCGGCATCGACGGCGCCGACTTTTCCACCAAAGACCGGACACCGGGCAACGACGGCGTAGAGCATCCCCGGGCGCCTGATATCGAGGCCGAAAAGGGCACTGCCATCGGTCTTGGCGGGCGTATCGGATCGCGGTACGGGAGTGCCGATCAGCCGGTGGGCTGAGCGATCCTTGAGTTTCACGTCCTCCGGCAGCGGCAGGCTGGAGGCATCCAGGAGAAGTTCACCAAACTCGAAAGACCGCTGGTCTTTATTGCAGAGAATTCGACCGCCCTCCGCCCGGCAGTCCTCAGGACTGATTCCCCACCGCTGTGCTGCCGCCGTCCGGAGCATCTCGCGGGCGGCAGCGCCGGCCTTCCTCAGGGGCGCCCAGGCCTGACGCACCGAAGTCGAACCTCCCGTCGACATCTTGCCGAAGAGCTTCGGATCCACCGGCGCCTGCTCGACCCGAACGGACTCCCAGTCGATCTCCAGCTCCTCCGCAATCATCATCGCCAGTGCCGTGAGGACCCCCTGTCCCATCTCCGCCTCAGGAACGCGGATCTCGGCTGCGCCGTCTTCATGAAGAATGAGGTAGGCATTGGGTTGAAAAACAGCCTTCGCCTCCCCATCAGCTTCCTGATGCCCGATTCTGCAGCCGAGAATCAGGGCTCCCGCAGTCCCCGCACCCAGGCCGAGAAAGTTCCGTCGTGTGATCTTCCACAGATCTTTCATGAGGGCTCTCCTTCGCCGTGTTCCGCCGCGCGGTGGATGGCTCTTCGAATTCTCTGGTAGGTCCCGCAGCGACAGAGGATGGCGCTCATGTGTTCTGTAATTTCCTCATCTGTCGGCCTGGGATTCTTCGCCAACAGAGCCGATGCGGCCAGAATCTGCCCGGACTGACAATAGCCGCACTGGGGCACCTCTTCTGCGATCCATGCCTCCTGCAGCGGATGAAGTCCATCCCGCCCGAGGCCCTCAATAGTTGTCAGAGAGCCTCCCTCGATATCGGCGACCGGGGTCACGCAGGAGCGGATCTCCTCACCGTCAAGCAGAACCGTACAGGCCCCGCACTCGGCGACTCCACAGCTGTACTTCGTGCCGGTCAGACCGAGAACATCACGGAGGAACCACAGCAGCGGCATCTCCGGGTCAACCGACGTCTTCATTGACTTTCCGTTGAGGATGAAACTGATCTTCCGCATTTTTCTCTCCCCCCGGCCGCCGGCCGGCTTTCGGTTTGGCCTTCCGATTGTATACCCGATCTTCGTGGAAGCAGGATGCGCATCCGGCGCCGCGACCGCTGCGGTCGTGCGCCCCGAAGTTCGACTGGCGGGCAGGGAGGTGCTGCAGGACCGCAGCCGATGCCGACACAGGAACCGGAGCCGCACATCCGGAACCGGCGCCGGCATCGCTTTGCTGCTCCCGCTCCGGTCTGCTGCCCCGGCGGCCGGGCAGGCTTCCCACCCGGCGCAATCTGCCTCTGCTGCCGGTAGAGGCTG
>JANTFG010000331.1 GCA_024763555.1 Thermoanaerobaculales bacterium | reverse complement strand
CCCTCGTGAATCTTCTCAAGCTGGATTCTTCGACCATGGGCGTCGGTCACGAAGATGCACTGGTCGGCCTGGCCCTCAAGGGTCTTCGTATAGGATTTTTCAAGTCCGGCACGCCCTTTGAGCGCGAGTTCGGAGCGGCCGACGAAACCGATGACCGGGGCGGCGGTCTTCCCCAATGGATACTCCCGGTCCCGATGAGGAACCAGGACGAGGGCCCTGGGGCAGAGTCTGCGCAGTTCCCGGGCCTCCTCGAGTTGGAGACTCTTGGCGAGCCAGATATATCGGGCTTTGAGGTGGAGCCTCTCCTCGACATCCTCCGGGTCCTCATGCAGAATATCTGCAGCGGCCGCGGCGAAGAGCCTGGGGTACATCAGTTCCTTCCGGTCCAGCTGGACGGCCCATCGATCGACTGAGGCGGCCATGAGATAGCCGTCGGAACTCCGGATCTCTCCCCTCGGCGCCTGGATGGAAATGACGCGTTCCTGCTGATTCCGGGCAATGGTGGTCCAGGATTCATGCTCGACAAGAGAGACCCAGGCCGCACGCGTCGCGACTGCCGCCGTCCCCAGAAGCAGGAATAAGATCATGATCATCGTGCGACGCCGATTCATTGGGCGCTCCGGATGGCCTCGGCCTGCGGAGGCTCAAGGCCGAGAGTCTTCGCCCTTTCCGACAGGGCGGCGGGTGAGCGCCGGGAATCCAGTTCGACTTCCAGGCTTCGCTCTTCCTGTCGGAGTGATTCCACTTCGGCTCGGAGTCTGAGGATGTCGTAGCGCAGAGAAATGCTCTCCAGGCGGGGCCAGCCGACGAGGGCGAAGGAGGCGGCCAGCAGCAGCGCAAGGAGGGCCAGAAGAGCGAAGGCCGTCGGCCAGCGATGATCTCGCCGGAGCACGAGGGTCTCATTGGGCGGGGGATAGATCGGGCTGTGCATCAGGCAGCCTTTCCCCTGGCCTGAGAGCTGCGGGAGCGACGGCTGTTTTCGGGCGCCTTCCTGCGGAGGAACTCCGCTGGAATCGGGGCAAAGAGGGATTCGATGTCACCGCCTGGAGTCGGGGGGAGCTTTTCGGCGATGCGAAGTCGGGCTGAGCGGGCACGCGGATTGCTGTGACACTCTTCTTCAGTCGGGCGGATCGGTCGTCGCGTCAGGACCCGGATCTCCGCCCGGTGTTCCTGCGGTTCAGGCATGGGGCCCGGCGCCGGCGCCTCCCGGCCTTCGAGGCGCCTGAAAACCTGTTTGACGATCCGATCTTCCAGGGAGTGGAAGGAAACGACGGCGATTCTCCCGCCCGGGGCAAGTGCGGATACGGCGGGTTGGAGGAAACGTTCCAGCTGGCCGAGTTCATCATTGACCGCGATGCGGATCGCCTGAAAGGTGCGGGTCGCCGGATGAATCCTGGAGCTGCCGCGGGGACCGGAGACAGATACGACGAGATCGACAAGCTCACGGCACCGGGTGATCGGCTTCTTCTCCCGGCGTCGGAGGATTGCACGGCTGATGGCTCGGGCCCGCCGCTCTTCCCCGTATTCGAAGAGGACCCGGATCAGTTCCTCCGGGGGGGCGGAATTGATAAAATCTGCGGCGGTCGGGCCTTCAGCACCCATCCTCATGTCAAGGGGGCCGTCGGAGGAGAAGGAAAAGCCCCGTTCAGCGGTGTCCAGCTGGAGGGAGGAACAGCCGAGATCCGCGAGGATGACGATGGGTTCGAAAAACCCTTCCGCCGCCAAAACTTGAGGGAGTCGGTCAAAGGGAGCGCAGACGAGAGTCAGGGCATTGGGGAGATCTTTGAGGCGTTCGCGAGCGAGATCAAGTGCTCGAGGATCACGGTCGATCCCGAGGAGGGCGCAGTCGGGACAGGCTTCAAGCAGGCTGAGGGAATGCCCGCCCAGACCGAGGGTCACATCAACCAGAAGGCCCGCTGAACGCGGGCTCAGCAGGCTGGTCATCTCCTCCCGGAGAACCGGCGTGTGGATCTCGGGCACCATTCTCCTCCATTAAAGCTCCAGAAGAGCCAGTTCTTCGAGTTCTTCGTCGCTGAGCGTGTCTACTTTCAGCAACTGGTCGGCACGGCTCCGGCGCGTGATGGCCAGGAAGTCGATCCGACCGGAAACCACGACCTCTCCCTGAACATCGACGATATCCCTCAAAAGCGAGGGGATGACGATGCGACCGTGATCATCCATGTCGACCAGCTGCCCGTAGCTGACCCTCTCGATCAGCTTGAGGATGGCCGGTTTCATGGCCGGCTTGCTCAGCAGCCGTTCTTCAAGGGCTTCCCACACGGGTAGAGGGTAGGCCCGGAGTTCCCACGGGAAGATGGAGCAGACGTAGAGTTCGCGGCACTCATCATCGATGAGCAGCTCACGATGTTTGACCGGAAGCTTGATTCTGCCCTTGGCATCAATCGTTGCCGGGTACGAACTCCTGAAACGCGCCATGTCCTCCTCACGGGACGGTTAGGGTCCTTTTTGGAATCAACGGACCTTGAGATACCACGCTGGACCACAACCGACCACTCAATCATCGGTTGAACGCGGGCCGATGTCAAGGGGCTGATGCTGAAAATCCTCGATCTCGGCAAAAGGTTTTTCAGTTTTTGAAAAATCCGGTCGGTAATAGGCGGGGGCCATCAGGTAGTCCTGAACGAAATTTCCTGGATTCTGAAGGTATTTCTCGAGGCTTTCGAGGGCTCGAGCCCACTCTCCGGGTGAGAGTGTCCGGGAAAGTAAAGGGTAAGCCTCCGGTGAGGCCGCGAGATGATCCGGGTGGTACTGGGCCATCAGGGAGACGGTGATCTCCCTTGAGAGTTCCGAAGCGATCCACTCGACTCCGGCCTCGATATCCGCCAGGCGGTTCGGAAGGACCAGCATGCGGATCAGCAGACCTCGACGGAGGCATCCCTCGTCGTCCACATCCCAGGCGGAACCGAGTTGCCTGAACATCTCCCGGATGGCTGCCCGGGCGCGCTCGGGATACGCTCTGATTCCCGAACAGCGAAAGGCGGTCTCCTCATCGGCATACTTGAGATCGGGAAGATAGATATCGACAATGTTCTCGAGAAGCCGGAGCATTTCGAGAGAGTCATAGGCGTTGGAGTTGTAGACGATCGGCAGCCGGAGGCCCTTTTCGACCGCGATCGAGAGGGCCTCCAGGAGCTGCGGGATCTGGTGGGAGGGCGAGACCCAGTTGATATTGTGGCAGCCCCGGGCCTGGAGTTTGAGGAAGATCTCAGACAGACAATCGGCGGTCGGTGCGAGATTCGGGAGGGGATTGGTTCCGGGCTGTGAAATCTGGTGATTCTGACAGAAGACGCATCGGAGGTTACAGCCGCCGAGAAAGACCGTCCCCGAGCCCCGAGTCCCTGAGATGACCGGTTCTTCGCCGAAATGGGGCGTGAAGGAGGAGATGAGCGGTGTTGCAGGTGTTTTGCAGAAACCCGTCTTTGTGAAACGATCGATCGCGCATTCATGAGGACAGACCCTGCAGGGGCTGAGAAGCTCCCGTGCCTCCTCGGCCCGGCGCCGAAGCTCTCCCGGAGTGAGGAGGCGGATGTAGGAGGGGAGCAGCATCTCGGTCTTCATCGGCACCAGAGTATGAGCTTCGGCGAGATAATCAAGACCAATACCGCCGATTCCCGGTAAGGGATGTGATCCCGGAGGGATTCGAGAAGCTCCCATTTTCCTCTCCGCGGTGACGGATACTGAGCCCTGATCAGCTCTCTCAAGGGGAGGTTCTCATCAAGCTCTATGAGCTGACTCCAGGGTACCTCGACCACCATTCCAATGCCGGGACAGGAACAGTGGCATCGTCGGTGTTTCCGGTCGCGAAGCCCTGATGGCCTCAGGGTCTGCGCAATAATTACTTCCTGTTTAGCGCGCCCAGATGTGCTTCAGATTTGGATTGGGCGATTGAGGGGAATCGGAGGCGTAGCCTTGCCTACGTTGAG
>JANTFG010000330.1 GCA_024763555.1 Thermoanaerobaculales bacterium | reverse complement strand
AACCACATGCTCCACCGCTTGTGCGGGCCCCCGTCAATTCCTTTGAGTTTCAGCCTTGCGACCGTACTCCCCAGGCGGGGCACTTAATGCGTTAGCTACGTCACAGCAGGGGTCGACACCCGCTGCAACTAGTGCCCATCGTTTACGGCGTGGACTACCAGGGTATCTAATCCTGTTTGCTACCCACGCTTTCGCACCTCAGCGTCAGTACCGGTCCAGGGAGCCGCCTTCGCCACCGGTATTCCTCCCAGTATCTACGCATTTCACCGCTCCACTGGGAATTCTGCTCCCCCCTCCCGGACTCAAGCAAAACAGTTTCAAAGGCAGTTCCCCGGTTGAGCCGAGGGCTTTCACCTTTGACTTATCTTGCCGCCTACGTGCGCTTTACGCCCAGTAAATCCGAACAACGCTTGCCCCCTCCGTATTACCGCGGCTGCTGGCACGGAGTTAGCCGGGGCTTCCTTTGGTGGTACCGTCAAATTATCCGGGGTATTAACCCGACAATCTTCTTCCCACCTGACAGGAGTTTACAATCCGAAGACCTTCATCCTCCACGCGGCGTCGCTGGGTCAGGGTTTCCCCCATTGCCCAAAATTCCCCACTGCTGCCTCCCGTAGGAGTCTGGGCCGTGTCTCAGTCCCAATGTGGCCGATCACCCTCTCAGGCCGGCTACCGATCGCAGCCTTGGTAGGCCATTACCCCACCAACAAGCTAATCGGACGCGGGCTCATCTGGAAGTGACAGGTCCGAAGATCCCCATCTTTCCCCCGAATGACTCGCGTCACTCGGGACTCATGCGGTATTACCTCCGGTTTCCCGAAGCTATCCCCCGCTTCCAGGTAGATTACCCACGCGTTACTCACCCGTTCGCCGCTCGTGTACCCCCGAAGGGGCCTTACCGCTCGACTTGCATGTGTTAGGCACGCCGCCAGCGTTCATTCTGAGCCAGGATCAAACTCTCCAGTTTGAACCATCACGTCATTGGCTAAAATGACGTTATATATAGAATCATACGCTTGCAATTCCGTCTCTCAAACCCTGCTGGAACCGAAGTCCTTTTCAGGTTTGCGACGGAGGTCCGTCTATCGTCTCGATTCGATTTTCAAAGAGCCCCGTCCCGTGTCGGGCTTATTAACTTAGGGCTTCCGGCTTCGAGTGTCAAGTCTTTTTTTGACTTTCTCCGAGGCTTTCTGCCCGCCCTGCTCTTCGCAAGGGAGCGCTAAGATACGGAAGGTCCGTCCGACTGTCAAGCCCTTTTTTAGAGATTTTTCAACTTTCTTTCCGGCCGCCCAGCTATCTCCCTCACAACACAGGCATTTGGATAATTCCGCCAATCCCTGTTGAATTCCGTCAATGAGGCCGTCGGGCTGCCGAAATCCTCTTCTCGAAGATCACACGCCGCCCTTGGACATCCCATTGTTCCTCCAGAATGCGTGAGAGTGCTTCGACGTAACACCGATGTTCCTCGATGATCAGGCGCGATTTGAGGCCTTCGACACTCTCATCATCCCTGATTTTCAGGGACCTCTGGGCGACGATGGGTCCGTGATCGAGTTTCTCATCGACCAGGTGAACGGTACAACCGGTAACCCGCACCCCGTAATCGAGAGCCTGCTGCTGGGCATCCAGACCCGGGAAGGCCGGCAACAGAGCCGGGTGGATATTGAGAATCCGACGCGGGAAGGCCTGGACAAACTCCGCGCTAAGCAGTCGCATATACCCGGCAAGGCAAACCCAGTCCACCCCGGCCGCCCTCAGTTTACCGACAACGGCGCGGTCATGGGCTTCCCTCGACTCAAAATCTCGGTGAGAAATCACTGCGGTATCGAGACCGTGCCCGGCTGCCCACCCGATACCGGGTGCATCCCCGCGATTGGAGATGACAATACCGACCCGCGCGGGGATATCGTCGCTCTCGCAGGCTTCGACGATCGACTTCATATTTGATCCCCGCCCGGAGATCAGGACGCCCAGAACGGCTTTGGAGCTTTCCATTCCTGCATTCTATCCCGCGCTGACGATTGCGTCACGCCTCAGGGGCGAGGCGGGAGCTGTACACCGATAGAGGAGCTGGAGCGGAAGGCCGGAGCAGGGGCCGAAGGCGGAGCCGGGAACCGGAGCCGCATCCGGAGCCGATACCGAAGCCGGTGGAGTCGTGGTTCTTTGAGCGGAATGCGGATGGGATGATCGCAGTCTCTGCTACATTGCTCCGCCGGAGGTATACGTGAAGGGAGAAAATCGGGAAATACTCGTCGTCGGAGGCGGTCTTGCAGGCTGCGAAGCCGCGTGGCAGATGGCCCGAATGGGCATCGGCGTTCATCTCGTCGAGATGCGCCCGGTACAGAGCACGCCCGTACACCGAAGCTCCAATCTCGCCGAACTGGTCTGCTCAAACTCACTCCGGGGAGATTCTCTCTCCAATGCCGTCGGCCTGCTCAAGGCGGAGATGGAAGTGCTGGACTCCCTCATCATCCGGGCCGCCCGCGTCGCGGCTGTACCAGCCGGAGGCGCCCTGGCCGTTGATCGCGAGAAATTCTCGGCGACGATTGCCGCAGCCCTGGAAGCTGAGGATCTCATTCGCATCGAACGTCGGGAGATCAACGAGTTACCGGAGGAGCCCGCCATTATCGCTACCGGACCCCTGACCTCCATGGCACTCCATCAGAAGCTCGAAGAACTGCTCGGGGAGAAGAGCCTCTCCTTTTTCGATGCCATCGCCCCGGTGCTCGAAGGCGACTCTCTCGACCTCGATCGTATCTTCCGGGCCTCCCGTTATGACAAGGGCGAGGGCTCGGATTACCTCAACATTCCACTGTGCCGCGAGGAATACGAGAACTTCATCGAAAGCCTCCTTGAGGCCGAGCAGGTTGAATTTCAGGACTTCGAAAAGGAGGACATGCACTATTTCGAGGGCTGTCTGCCGATCGAGATCATGGCGGCCCGCGGCCTCGACACCCTTCGCTTCGGCCCGATGAAACCGGTAGGTCTCATCGATCCCTCAACCGGTCATCGTCCCTGGGCCGTTATTCAGCTCCGCCAGGACGATCTGGCGGCCGAACACTGGAACATGGTCGGCTTCCAGACCAAACTCAAACAGGGCGAACAGCGGCGGGTCTTTCGGCGGCTTCCGGGTCTGGAAAATGCCCGCTTCAGCCGCTACGGTATGATCCACCGAAACACCTTCATCTCCGCGCCCTCCCATCTCGATGAACATCTTCGGCTTCGCGCCGCACCCCACCTCCGGCTCGCCGGTCAGATTTCAGGCGTCGAAGGCTACGTCGAGTCGGCGGCAATGGGCCTGTGGGCGGGGCGCAACCTCGGCCGTGAGATTCTCGGTTTCGAGGCTTCTCCGCCCTCCGGCGCCATCTCAGGCCTGATCCGGCATTTGACCCAATCTTCTCCCAGGGACTTTCAGCCCTCGAACATCAACTGGGGCCTGATTCCTACTCCCGCAGAGCTTCGATGCATCCGACGCAGGAAGGAGCGCCGGGAGGCGACCTCACAGTATTACCTCCAAGAACTCAAACTCCGCCGCGAGCGCGGGGAAATCTGATACCACTTCAAGGAAAGGACACCAACATGAGCCTGAAAGAAGACTTTGAATCCGCCGTCGCCCGCTCCAAGAAACTGCCCGAGAAACCCTCCAACGAGATCCTCCTCAAACTCTACAGCCTCTACAAGCAGGCAACGGAGGGCGATGTCTCGGGAGACAAACCCGGTCTCTTCGACTTTGTCGCCAAGGCCAAATACGAGGCCTGGGCGGAGCTTGAGGGCATGGATTCGGATGAGGCGACGCACAAATACATCGCCCTGGTCGAAGAACTCGAGGGCTAAGGGGCCGCGGAAAAAATTACTTCCTGCTTTGCGCGCCCAGATGTGCTTCAGATTTGGATTGGGCGATTGAGGGAAAGCGGAGGCGTAGCCTTGCCTACGTTGAGTATTTCC
>JANTFG010000329.1 GCA_024763555.1 Thermoanaerobaculales bacterium | reverse complement strand
GAGACGAGGCGAAGATCCACATCGACGGGCTTGTTTGAACCCAGCCGCTCGATCTGGCGCTCCTGGAGAACGCGCAGCATCTTGACCTGAAAGGAAAGCGGAAGCTCACCGATCTCGTCAAGAAAAAGCGTCCCTCCGTTTGCAGCCTCAAATCGCCCGATTCGCCGCTTGTTGGCGCCGGTAAATGCTCCCCGTTCATAGCCGAAAAGTTCCGATTCGATCAGAGATTCCGGCAGGGAGGCGCAACTGACCCGGATGTAGGGCCGGGCCTTTCGGGGAGAATTGTAGTGAATCGCCGAGGCCACAAGTTCTTTCCCGGTCCCGGATTCGCCCTGAACGAGAACGCTCGTGTCGGAATCGGCAATGACTCTGATCAGCTCAAAGATCTCCTGCATCGGCTTGGAACGGCCGATGATATTGGCGAAAGAAGACCTGGTTTCGAGTTGCTCCTGGAGGAGTTTGTTCTCTTCCCGAAGTCTTCGGAAGGAACAGATATTCGAGAGCCTGACAAAGAGCTGCGCCATTGAGAAGGGCTTGGCAATGAAGTCGACAGCGCCTTCCCGCATGGCCTCGACCGCCTTCTCAACCGTTCCGTGAGCCGTGATCATGACCACTGTCGTCGTCGGCTGAATGGACTTGACGCGGCGGAGCACTTCCATTCCGTTCATCTTCGGCATGACAAGATCGGTCAGCACAAATTCGTGGAGAAAGCGCTGAAAGAGAATCACGCCCTGGGAGCCGTCCTCGGCGACGTCGACGACCCAGCCTTCCTTTTCCAGGGCATCCCGAATGGAGACCCGCAGCAGAGGCTCATCCTCAATGACCAGCACTCTCCCGACGCAGGTGTTCATACCTTCCTCCCCCGGTGTGCGGAGCCGCCCTGCGAGGGCAGGTGGAGACGGAAAATCGAACCTCGACCCACCTCGCTCTCGACCTCGAGACGCCCCCCATGGGAGCGGACAATAGTATCTGATACGGTCAGGCCGAGACCGGTACCTTCACCAACCTCGCGCGTCGTGAAGAAGGGATTGAAGATCTTGTCCCTGATCTCGGGAGGAATCCCCTCACCCGTATCTTCTACTTCGACGAGCACTTCACCATGATCAACCATCGACCGGAGCGTCAGCGTCCCGCCCTCCGGCATGGCACGACTCGCATTGATGATGAGGTTCAAGAAAAGCTGTTCCATCTGGAAATGATCGGCAAGCAGGGTCGGATTCCCGGGATCAAGTTCAAGTTTCACTTCAATGTTGCTCCGCCTCAACTGATAACTCGTCATCTCCAGAACATGGTGGATGTTGTGATTGATGGATGTCGGCTCCAGTTTCATTTCCCGAGCCCTGGAGAAATCCAGGAGGTTCTGAATCGTCCTCTCGATTCTTCGCAGGCCGTCGCGAATCAGGCCGATATATTTTCTTACCGTCTCGGGTTCGTCAAGAGCGCTCTCGAGATTCTCACTGCAGGCGAGAATTCCCGCCAGGGGATTGTTGACCTCATGGGCGACACCGGCTGCCAGCATCCCGATTGCCGCCATCTTCTCAGTGTGGGCCAGCTGGGACTGACGGACGGCGTCCCGGTGCTGGGCCTCCTCCAGTTCGTCCATCATTCCGTTGAAGGCTGCCGCCAGCTCGCCGACCTCGTCACCACGGCGGTCATCGCTTCGCACCGAGAAATCACCCCGACCCGCCCTCTTCATCCTCTCGTTGAGGGAAATAATCGGCCGAATCAGAGTTTCGACGTAAACGGCCGTGAGGACCGAGTTCCCAATCATCAGAATCAGGGCCACGATGCCCACCTTTTTCGCAATAGCGGCCACCTTTTCCTCGACCGGGCGAAGGGAAAATCCGGTGGTCAGGCTACCCCAGCTCTTGGTCGAGATATTCAGCTGCTTCCTGACTTCGAGAATCCGCCCGTTCCCGTCTGACTCAAGGACCTCGGTCAAGGACTCACTGTCGGTTGACTTTAAGTCCCCCACCCTCGGAAAATCCTTTCCGAGCAGCTCCCAGCGGTTGGAATACAGAACCTTTCCGGCGGTGTCGGTTACGACGACATAACGGATAAAATCACTGTTCCGGGTCACCACTTCTCGAATCGTATTCTCGATCAGACCGTTTTCAAGGATCAGGCCGAGGTCCTCGTACATCAGATTGTCGGTGATCGGAATGGCGAGAATCTCCGTCAGGGAGCGAGCACGCGCGAGGATGTCCTCGTAACGGATTCTCCGCTCGTAGGTCATCCCGAGAAGGGCGACGACCGTCATCGTCACCACAATCAGGGTGTTCGAGTAGAGAAAAAACTTGGTCCTAAGGCCGAGACGCATTCATTCCCCTTCCACCACATTGGAGATCCGCGGACGAGGCCGTCAGACCACCCGGCCCGAAGAGCCGAGTCACCAGGTGTCTCACAGGATCATAGTCCGCATCTAATGCCAGAGCAAAACCCGTCGAAATCTCCTCGTCCCATTTTCTCATCCTTTCCCGGAGGGCGGGATCATTTTTCGGCGCGTCGACCAGAGCTTCCAGCAGCGTTTTTCGAAGCTCCTTCGAGCTGCCTTCCGGTACGACGAGGGGAAAGTTGGGAATGGGCTCCGATCGGGCGAGAATTTTCAGTCCTCTGCGGGCGAAACGAGCCCCGACAATATCACGCACACCACAGGCCTCCACATCTCCCAGAACCACCGCCCGGGCAGCCCGATCATGATGACCGAAATAACGACAGACAAAATCCCTGCCGGGCTCGAGCCCCGCCTCCCGAAGCATGAGCCGGGGCATGAGGTGCGAGGAGGTCGACAGCGGCGAACCGAAGGCGAAGACCTTTCCCCTGAGATCGAAGAGACTCCTGCAGGGGCTGTCCCGGCGGACCATAATCACGCTCCTGTAGGTGGCGGATCCCCCGGTGTTGAGACGAACGACCGGCTCGGCGCCACAGGCCTCCTTGACCCGGAGATAACTGAAGGGACCGAGATAGGCAAGATCGAGCTTGCCCGAACAGAATGCCTGAAGGGTCTCCTCATAATCGAGGGTCACCTCCAGCTCCCACGCCTCTCCGGTCGCCTCCGTCAGATAATCAACGAGTTGCTGGTATTTGGCGTAGAGTAGACGCGGGTTATAAAAGCCGACGACACCGAGGCGCCGAGAAGCCCGGAGTTCAGGCGAGGCCCCTTCCGGAAAGACCGGAAGAACTCCCGGCACACTGAGCAGAATCAGAAGACAGAGTCCCGCAGCACAGCACCGCAGGATATGAGATGCCCGAGGCCTCTCTGACGCTTCTCGCCGCAAGCTGTCCAGGTATTTCATCCAAACCCCCATCCTCGCGCAGATCTCTCAGTCCGCTCCAGCCCATTTCCTCGGCCCGCTTTCGCGACTGAGCGCCGATACACCAGACTCGGGTTTCCCTGGCCCATCCGACGCCTCCCCGGAGGATATCGAAGGCGTCGACATCCTCCCTTGATGTGACAATGATATCGCTCAGGCGCATCGCATCGGCCACCACGCACGCGGCCGGCGTCATGGGCGCCGGGACCGCCACCACCTCAGCGCCGGCATCTTCGAGGAGATTTTCAAGGAGGCCGCCTCTCCGCAGCAGGACCCGCCTTCCTGCAAGAGGAGTCTTTCCGACCCAGTCCAGCTTTTCCGCGTGTCGGACGGTCGGGCCGATCACAATCAGGGCCGGCGGACGGATATGAGCCTTCCGGGCTTCCTCGGGAAGGCGGGAGATTGTGCTCAGGACCCGCCGCTGAGCTCCCGTACAGGCCCTCTCGACCAGAGCCGCCGGGGTCTCCGGGTCCATTCCACCCTCCAGCAGCTTCGACACCACGCCGGGCAGGGCCTTGACCCCCATATAGGCCACCAGGGTCGAAGCGGGATCCTTCGCCATGAGATCCCAGCGGATCTGCTTCTCGTCCTTCCGGCATTCGTGGGCCGTCAGCAGGTTGACATGGACCGACTCGCAGCGGTG
>JANTFG010000328.1 GCA_024763555.1 Thermoanaerobaculales bacterium | reverse complement strand
AATTCCCCGACAACTCCACTTTGGAGAAGCCTCCAACAAATCTACTCCTGCCTCCCTGCCTACGTTGAGTATTTCACGATTGAGGAAAAGTCGAAGATGCAGTGTAGCTGGGATGCGAAAACCCGAAGTTTTTTTGCGCGAGCCCTTATGACGTCTCCCCGGATTCATCAGGGCCTTGTGATAAAGACTCCGGGCCGCATCCATCCAGAGAGGCCTCATAGTTTCGGAGAAAACTCAGGACACCCTCGAGAGAAACCGTGATCCGCTCAAACAGCCGCACTGTCTCATCATGCCGTCCCTCCAGAGCCCGCTCCTCCAGCTCTCGGCACAAAGCACCAAGTTCTTCCGCGCCGAGCTGGAGGGAACTGCCCTTGAGTCCATGAGCAACTTTCCTGAGCTCCTCCCAGTCCTCCTCCTCGATTCGGCGCCCCATCTTCTCAAGACTCGCGACCGAGCTACCCTCGAAACTCCGGAAAATCTTCCGCAGCAGTCGATGTTCTCCACTGGAGTCGATGGCATCGATCTTCTGAAGTGGGGCGGTGTTGAAAGGGGCCGGTTCCGCCTCCTCTTCGGCAATATCCGGCTCCCCGTCCCGGGCGCCTGGGGTCTCCCCTGTACCCCCCAGGACAGTCCTGAGACCCTCAAGTTTGATGGGCTTGGTCAGGTAGTCATCCATACCCGCCCGGAGACAATTCTCCCGATCCCTGACGGTTGCCGCAGCCGTCAGAGCGATGACCCTGGGTCTTGGTCCTCCAGCGAATTTATCGCAGATCCGCTGGAAGGTCTCGAAACCATCCATCTGAGGCATCTGGAGATCGAGAAGAATCACGTCATAGGCACTTCCATCCAGGGTTTCCAGGGCCTCGAATCCGCTCGATGCCAGATCGCAGCGGAAGCCGAGTTGCAGCAGCATCTGCCGAGTCAAAATCCGATTCACCTCGTTATCGTCAACAACCAGGATTGAAATCGACCCCGGCTCTCCCGATTTCCTGCTGTTTCCCGGCCTTGAGACTTCCCGCTCAGCATCGGGACTTGCCACAGACCGAGCGGAAGCGGCTTCCACCTCCGCACCCTCCACCCCGAAGGGCAGCTCAAAATGGAAGCGGCTTCCCTGCCCGAGCTCACTCTCCACCCAGATTCGGCCTCCCATCAGCTCGACGAACCGTCTGGAGATCGCAAGGCCCAGGCCACTCCCTTCGCTTTCTCTGGAATAGGACTCGTCGACCTGCGAAAAACTGTCAAAAAGTCCTGGGATCTGGTCCTCCGGGATTCCGATTCCCGTGTCACGCACAACAAAGTGAAGCATGAGACGACCATCCCGGATCGATTCGCGAGAGACATGGACCCGGACACTTCCCCGCTCGGTAAATTTCCAGGCATTTCCAATCAGATTGATGAGAATCTGCCGGAGGCGCAGTTCATCACCGTAAATTTCTTTCGGAACTTCGGGGTCAATCTCCCAGTCAAACTCAACTTCGGGCTTGGGCCTTTTCCCGGTCACAATTTGGATCGACCCGTTGATACACCTCCCCAGGTCGAAGAGGCGACACCTCATCTCGAATATTCCCGCTTCGATTTTCGAGAAATCAAGAACATCTCCGATCAGATCCAGCAGGACTTCGGCCGAGCTTGATGCGATCTTCAGGTACTTCTCCTGCTCCGGGCTGAGATAACCCATCAGCGCCAGTTCAAGCGCCCCGATGATTCCATTAAGCGGTGTCCGGATCTCGTGACTCATCTTGGCCAGGAACAGACCCTTGGCCTCAGAGGCCGCCTGAGCCTCCTCAATCGCCCGGCGGAGATCCCGGGTCCTTTCGGATACGAGTTCCTCCAGCTGCTCTCTCTCCCGTTCCAGATGACGGGAACGCAGAAACATGCCCAGCCGGATCAAACCCAATCCGATCAGGATCCAGGCAATAATCGCCGGCCATCGAAGAAACCACGGTCTCGGAACAATGAGTTCAAGCTTTTTCGAAGCACAGATTTTCCCCTCGTCGTCCCGAGCCTGAAGAAGGAAAGAAAAATCACCGCCCGGCAGGCTCTGGAATGCGGTATCGGTCCTCGCAGTCCACTCGGACCAGGTCCTGTCGAGACCTTCGAGACGATAACGGTAGATCTCCTGAACGGCATGACTATAGGAGGCAAGGGACCATCCGATCTCAAGCCTGCTTCCCGGGGATTGAAGATGAATGGGACCCTCCAGCGGCTGGGCATGCCCATCGATCAGAATCCGACGGAGAGCAAGTCTCTCCTCTGAGGGGGCAGGCTGCTCCAGCTCACCGGCTTGTCCATGGAAACAGTACACACCATCCCCATTTGCAATCCAGCACCTCGAATCCTGCTCCGGAAGAAAAGCCGTGACAGGATAGGGAACAAAGGACAGCCCCCTCGGGACTCTGGTGCCGGAAGGGCCGCGGACATCAACCAGGACCGGAGGGCCAAGGTTCCTGCCGACCCAGAACTCCCCATTTCCGGCTTCGGCCACCCGTCCGATATTGAAGTTCTGCGGACCGAAGAGAGCACTTGGAACAAAACGCTCATTCGAGTCATCCCAAACCTCAAGACCGGAGGATCCGGCTGCAAAAAGCTTCCCCTCATAGCTGAACACCGTGAGGTTATTCTTCGTCTCCAGACCCTCAGCCTCGCCCAAACGGGTGATTGAAGCCCCACTCATCTCCTCCGGCTTTTCAAATTCGATGTGAATCAACCCGCTGGTGCTGGTTCCAAGCCATAAAGAAGCATCCGCCGCTTCGGCAATGGATCGCACCTCGCAATTCAGATTCAGGGCCGGAAAAATTTCCCGCCATCTCCCTGCTTTTCGGCGCACCGCGGTGAGCCCATCGGAGTCACCCACCCAGACCAGACCCGGACTATATTCCGAAGCCTGAAGGACCAGACTGTGGGGGGCCTGGTGAATCTTGAGTAATCTCTCTCCTCTTAATTCGAACACACCCCCCTGTGCCGCATACAAAAGACTCTCATGACCCGGGGCTCCCACTCCTACCAGGGCCCATCCCGGGGCCGGACTGCTCTCGATATGGTGGAATCCATCTTCATCCAGGCGAAAAAGACCCAGACTGGTCGCCGCCCAGAGATGGTCCTCAGCCCGCGCCAGAGAACGGACTCCACCTCGAAGGCCCTCCCTCTCACCGAGGATGGTCAGTGGAATTTCAAGACTGAGACGGAAGACACCCCGATTGGTGCCGAGCCAGAGCCCACCCTCAAGATCCTCTTTGACAGACCAGATTGAGGGCTCCCGGAGCCCCGCGTTCTCGCCAATCCTGTACTTCAGCCTCCCCCTCTGATCAAGGATCACCAGGCCCCCGGAAATCGTTCCCAGCGCGAGATCACCATTCTTCAGAGTCGCTCCGGAGTAAAGCTGGTGCTTCTCGAGAAAGGCATCAGCCTCAGTTTGGAAAGGCTCAAGGACAATCTCCCGCTTCGGATCACTGAGGGCGAGGGCGAGATCCTCTGCCTCCAGCCTCAGGAGCCGGCCGGATTTTGTCCCCAGAAGGAAACTGCCGTCGGGCTGAGGCATCCAGACGAAAACTCGTCCCTGATCGAGGCCTTCAAGATGGGCGCCCTGATGAAGGGCGCCATCGGAAACCCAGACGACATCTCCTTCTGAATCCACAAGAAAGAGTCGATCTGAAAGCACCGTCGGAAAGGTATTGCTGTGAAGCGGCACTGAAAGGAGAGACTCACCGTCCCGGCAGAGGATACGATCCAGGCACCAGGCGAGAAAACCCTTCTCCGTCGGCCACATTCGCCAGACATCCCGCATCCCCTTGAGCTGTCCCGTCGGATCCCCGAATTTCCGATATATCAGAGACCCGGTCGGATCGCGTCTTATCATTCCGACTTCGCCCATACCGCCGACAAAAATCTCACCGGACGAGTGGATGGCGATGGAGCGAGCAGCCGATTGATTTGAGAGAAAAACTGTCGAAAGCTCGGCCCCATCGTATTCGAGAAAACTGC
>JANTFG010000327.1 GCA_024763555.1 Thermoanaerobaculales bacterium | reverse complement strand
CTCCGGTCGATGCAGGGACGGCCCTCGGGGCCGGCCTCGCCGATCGGGATCTCGATGATCTCGACAGGGACGACGCACCCGATGTCGGCGCCGACGAGTTCGGCTATCCGATCTTCCTCGATGACTTCGAGTCCGGGGATCTCGCGAGCTGGGATTTCACAGCCGGGTAGGACAAAGGAAGTCTCCGAATCAGTGGAGCGGGAGCGGGAACGGGAAACCGAGGCCAGAGCAGGGCCAGGAGCCGGAACCGGTGCTGGAGCAGAGGCCGGAGCAGGGAGCCGAATCTAGAACCGGGACGGCCGTGGTTCTTTGGTGGAACTGACCTTCCTGATCTTCCTGGGAGTCCCTCCCAGCGAGATCCAAAGGGCTTGAGTTCAATGAAACTCCGCCAAGATCAACAGAACCCCCTCCGGTGGAAATGCCGGAATCCTGTCATCTCGGCGCGCATTCCAGCCTGAATGTGGTACCGTCTGAGCGCAATGCGAGACCTGAAGACCTACCCAGGACTGGCTTCCCGATCGACCGGGGCGGACCCGGCTGGAGGCCTCTACAGCGCCACGACTCCTTTCCGGGCATTCGCCCGGGGAGGCATTTCCGAATTCCGACTCCCGCCGGCCTTCTCAATCCACCCTGAAGAACCGAAGACTCGGAGAAGACGCGGATCACTCTTCGTATTGAAGGCTGGGGTGCGACATGATGCATCAGCCGCCTTCAGGAGAGCGCTGTTCGGCACGATGCTGAGCCTCCTCCTAGTCGTAGGATCCGGAGGCCACCAACTCAACGCCGAAGCACGCTCGAACACTCAGCCTTCATCAGGACCCGCCCGGAGCAAAGCTGTCCCTGGCGAGAGCACCGGGACTCCGGACCAAAAGGAGCGGTCCCCGAACTCAGCATCAGCCCTCCCAGGGAAAGACTGTGTCCTGGCGATTCGTCGGAGTCGAATTTCGATGGAGACCGGAAAGACGGAAGAGGCGACAGCCGCCCTGGAGGCCGCAGTTGAGGCATGTCGCGATGGGATGGAACCACTGCTCCTGAGCTTCGGAATTCGGCAACAGGCAAACAGGGATCCGAAGCTCCTCAAGAAGCTGAGCGAGCTGCAGTCAAAGGCACTGAAGAACAGGAGCCTCAACGAATACACAATTCTGGATATACTCGCCTCCAGCGAAGAAACGCCGCCCGATGAACTCGAGAAAATCGTACCGAAACTGAAAAGCATGGTGGCGGAGGATCCGGAAAATCCACACCTTCTGCGGGCGCTCGCCAGGGCACAGATCCGGCTGAAGGATCAGGATGGACTTCGCCGGAGTCTGGAGAGCCTTGTTCGCCTCGAACCCGACCCCTGGACTCACTGGGCATTGGCCCGGCTGTGTCAGCGTTCAGAGGCCTGGTCCTGTGCAGAAAAACACCTGAGAATCCTCGCTCAATCGGATGATCCGCTGAGCTTCCTCGCAGAGTCCCGCCTTATTCAACTCCTCAGCGCCACCGATCGAAGTCAAGAAGCCGTTGAGATGGCTTTGAAGCTTGCTCAGGAGAACTCGGACTCGGGAAAGCTCCTCAAGTCCACTCTGACCCACACTCTGATCTCGAGCGCCTGGCTTGCCCTGGACTCCGGAGACAACACGGGCGCCCAGCGCCTCTTTGATGAAGTCAGGCGCATCGATCCGGAGAACAAAATAGCCCGACAGGCTGCCGAACTGATATTCGTAGATCCGCTGCAAAGGGCCGAAAACCAGCAACGACGAGAGCGGGAAATGACGGCGTCGGAGGACGGAGACGCAGTCCTGGCGGAAGGCGCAAAACTCCTGGCTGCCGGCGATGCTTCGGGCGGATGGAAACTCCTCGACCGGGGAACCAGGCTGGACCCGGAATCGGTCATCGGATGGTATAACCTCGGCATCGCCTCACAGAGACTCGAGAAGTGGGAGGACGCAGCGCGGGCCTTCAAACATGCCACACGACTCGACCCCGATAACCCCGTTGCTCTCCTCGGACTGGGTCGAGCACTGGCTTCTACCGGCGAATGCTCCGATGCGACCGCCGTCCTGGAGAAGCTCACGAGCCTCCACCCGGAACTCTATCAGGCTCAGTATTATCTATGGAAATGCTACCAGTCCCTCGGTCGGCGGGATGCGGCGGCAGAAGCTCTGAAAAAATACAACGCAAATCGACCTCAAGCCGAATAGTCTGAGAAAAGCACTGAATTTCCCCTTGTTTTTTCACGATTCCAATCCCCTCGGTCAAGTTCCGCTACGGGGATGAGCTAACATTTCTCACCACAAATATCGAAAACATCCGGGAATCGGAGGCGGAGCGAGATGGGCCTCATCATCTCCGTGGAGACGGTACGTCGGCTCAGAATTTCTTGACGTGACGGCGATAGGCCGCTTCCAATTCCTCCGGACTCATGGAATAGAGACTGTCAATAACGGCCCTGGGGTCATAGCCTTCCGCTGCGTAAAGGAGGAGGCTCGGGAAGGACTCTTCCGTCCATTCAGGCTTCCCCTGACGCAAAAAATGCACGAGAAGCCATGACTGAGCATAGTATTCCGACATCCGTTCACCATAAAAGGCATCACGCCCCGCGCTGAAAAGTGCACTCACCTGCAGGGCCTTTCCATGGACAATCTTGCTCCAAACGCTCTTGAGGCTGACTTCGGCTTCGGTCCGGCCTCGCCAGAGTCGCATCGGCGCCCGATAGAATTGGGTCCGGCGCCGTTTGCCCAGGATCAACTTTCCCTTCTCGACGGGTGAGTTCGAGAAATAATCGGCCAGCCCTTCAGCAAACCACCGTGGCAGCACCACTCCCGGTCTGAGGAGGTAACGCGCAACGAAGGCGTGAACCATCTCGTGAACCAGAACTGAGAGCAATGCCTCGTTCGAGGGAAGTTCTGAGTGATACACGATGAGTCCGGGAGGAATGAACATTCCCCTCGTTTCCCTGATGCCGTCCACCGCCTCAATAAAATCTGAATACTGGGTGCGCCTGGAATAAACGACAATCTGGATTCGAAAAACCGGGGGCTCGACCGGAATCCCACGGCAGAGCGCCTGCTGAAGAGTCCCGAGGACGGCCTGTGCATTGCCTGCAATCACCCTCGCCGCCTGTTCTCCATCCGGATGATCAGTGATAACCCTGACGAGAGGACTTCGGAGTTTCGTAGTTCGAGCAGGGTCCAGGAAGGTCTCCGCCTTCTCAGTCAATTCCCTGAGATAGCGCTGCTGTTTTTCGATCGGCAGAGTATAGATTCGATACAGGCGTTTTCGGTGTGACATTTCAGGGTCAAGCAGAAGTCCCGGACCCAGTCCGACGCCCGGATCGGAAGTGACTTGGACAGCACCCTGCTCGATGGGCGGACGGAATTCGAGCTGCCATTTCAGGGTCGATGCCGTCGCTTTTCCATCCACCAGAGCCGGTGCAAAACGCCAGCGGCGAAGCGTCTCCTCAAGGGCTGTCCGGTAAAATGCATCAAAGTCCGTCTTCGGATGGATATCCCGAACCTCGACCTCATCCACACCGCCCCCGGCCGAAATATGTATTGTGACATCCGCCGCTGGAGTAATGCCTGTACCTGCGGCCTCCAGAGGCGTCTGGGGTAGAGGGTCTTCAATGGCAACCGGAGGCAGGTTTATGGAAGCTGAATCAGGCAGGTCCGCAGCCGCGAGGAAAGAACTCACCAGAAGGGCCGACATACACGCCACAACCCAAAACCACGTCCCAAAGCGCAGATCTCGTCCCAAAACTCCCTCCCCCTTTTCAGCAGATCGCCTTCATGCTCATGACGGGAATTGTACATCGGATCCTGGAAACGGTCCGATTGATCTCTCAGATCGGGGA
Organism: Thermoanaerobaculales bacterium; assembly: GCA_024763555.1. Lineage (GTDB taxonomy): Bacteria > Acidobacteriota > Thermoanaerobaculia > Thermoanaerobaculales > Sulfomarinibacteraceae > JANTFG01. Next base: position 163 of record JANTFG010000327.1, on the reverse strand, counting down.
CGTCGGCGTTTGAGCGAGCCGCGTGTGCCCTACTCCTTGAGTACCATATCGATACACATGACTGCTCCCAGGATCAGAGGGCGACGGGGGTCTCCCGGAGGGACGGATTCCCCGATCTGAAGGATGTAATTGTCGGCACTGGTGAAAAACTCTTTGCCCAGCC
>JANTFG010000326.1 GCA_024763555.1 Thermoanaerobaculales bacterium | reverse complement strand
GATCCCGCCCGCAGAATCGCCCTGGGGCTTCAGGCGCCCGAGGAGGTCGTAGACAATGCGAAACTTTCAGGTCTGATTTCAGACACCATCTCCGGTCTGCCGATCGACCGGCGATGGGCCCTTTCCCTGCTGCTGCTCCGCCATCCTTCGGTCGCCCGCGTCGATGCCCCAACGCTGGAAATCCTGGCACGGCCGCTGGAACGTGTCATCTCCTTCAGCGTCGAGGAGGAACACCGGATCAGGGCCAGGCGTTCGAGGGCGGGGATCTGGAACGACATCCTGACTGAGATCTCGAAGCTTCAGAAGGAGCGGGATCCCGACGCGGTCGAACTGGGAAACCTCTACTACACCCTCTTCGCCGTGGAAGAAGAGGACTTTGACGCGGCGAAGCTCAGTAGGACCTTCAAAAAGTGGCGGGATCTTCTCGAGCCCGCCATGCTGAGGGAGGCCTCGTGAGCGCGGCCCCGGTCGAAGCCGACGGCGGGGATGGTCTTCTGCGGAACATGTCGGCGCCGCCATGGATGGAAATCTGCATCAGGCCTCTGGGCCGGGCAGGAGGATCAGAAGGGATCGGAAGATCCAGGCTGTTTTGCTGGATCGACTTTGACGCTTTTGATCACCCGACCGCCGGCGACAGCAGGAGCCGCCTGGAAAAACTCGTCGCACTGGCGGAATCCTCTGCGGGAGTCGCCAGGGCGGCGCCGGAGAAACTCAGGGACCTCCCCGAAGAAGAACTGCTCGACCGTATGGTCAGGGCCGCCTTTCTCCTTGAGCCCGCCGACCTCGGGCTGCCACCCCTGGCGATCGTCCGTGCCATGCCCTCCGCACCGACCGGTCTCGCGCCGATCGCCTCCGCGGCGCTCGTCGTCACCCTGCTGACCCGTCTTTCCGGAACCTTTTTCATTGCCCGCCGATCGCCCCACCCGCCGGATTTCGAGACGCTTTCGCCTCTGGCCTTTTTCCGGGCGTTGGGATCATGAGATGCCCACCGAATCCGAAATCCGCTCGAGGATCTACCAGGTCATGCCCGTCACGCATCAGGCCTTTCTCAAGCTCCTGGGACTGCTGGAGATCAGAATTTCCCGGGAAATCGACACCGCTGCCGTCAGCCTGGGTGCGCATTCGATCATGAAGATCAATCCCGACTTCATCGGGAAGTACTGCCGGAGGGACGAGGCACTGATGATGCTTGTTCTGCATGAGATGATGCACATTCTCCTCGGGCACACACGGCTTTATGAACTCTCTACGCCGGCCCGGAACATCGCATTCGACGCCATCATCAACGCCGATCTCTGTCGCCTCTTTCCCCGGCCGGAATACACGGCCCTTTTCCGAAATCTCTACTCCGAAACCGAGCTTCCCGAGGCGCTCCTTCGCCCTCCTGCGGGCTGGGGTACACGGGAGATTCACTGGCGTCTCGAGGGAAGGGCAGGTGAGATTCACCGGGCGCTTTACCTCGATGCCGCCGTAACCACCAGTGAAGTGCTGGATCTCCTGGAGTCCGAAGTGCAACGGGCGACGGATGAAAACGTGTTTGCGCAGGGGAAGCCGGTATCCGCGGAGGATGGCGCGCAGGAACAGGGCGGGCCGAAAGATCCGGTTGATCGTCTCCTCGGCAGCCACGACTCGAAGGCGGAGGACGAGCAGCCCTTTCCGGATGTGATGAAGAAAATCCGGGAGATTATCGCCCGCTGGCCCCGGGAAAGCCTGCTCTCCGGTCGGGATGAGGGAGGTGATCTCGTCGAAGAGACGATCAGGCCGCGGATTCCCGCACGCCAGGTCATCGCAACCCTTCGCCGTGCGATTCTCTCGGTTGTCGCGAGCGACCGGCCATCTGTTGCCGCCCGCAGGCCGAATATCAGCGAGCGACCGAGCCTTCAGCCGTGGTTTTCTCCATCCGACCGTCGTGCCGCGGTCCTCGAGGCCCTGGGTCAGCCTGTCCTGCTCTGGAGCGAGGACGTCCGTGACCGCAGGCTCTCCCCGGTTTCGCGGGCCCGGATCTACCTGGACGTCAGCGGCAGCATGGCTTCGATACTGCCGCTGATCTACGGCGCCCTCCTTCCCCTGAGGGAATGGATCCATCCGGAGATCCATGTCTTCTCCACGATTGTCCGGAACATCTCCCTGGCCGATCTGGGTGCGGGCCGGGCGCCCTCGACCGGCGGAACCTCGATCTCCTGCGTCACCGGACACATCATCAGGAACCGGGTTCGACGCGCCCTGATCCTGAGCGACGGCTGGGTCGGTGAGATCCCGATCCACCACTTGAGCCAACTTCGCGGGCTCCGCTCCGCCGCCGTCCTGACGAAGGGTGGTGATTCATCCTTTGCACGGAAGCTCGGATCCCGCATCTTTGAACTGCCTCAACTGAGTGGAGAAAACTGATGAAAGATTCACGTGTAGAAAGTGCCGAATTCATTCTTCCAGGTCATCCCGACCGCCTCTGTGATGCCTCGGTCGATGCCATCGTCGATGCCCTGAGTCGACTCGACCCCGGAGCGCAGTGCGGTCTTGAGGCCGCCTGTATCTTCGATGAAATCCATCTGACCGGGCGCATCGCCGGCGCGCCCGATGCCCTGGCGAGCCTGGATATCGAAGCCCTTGTCCGCGGGGCATGGAAGGAGGCCGGATACGGAAGAGACGCCGCCGGGCACATGTGGGGGCCTGATCCGGAAAAGCTGAAGATCAGCTCCAGCTTCTGTTTTGGTCCCTTTGAAGACGGGGAGCAGGAGAACCGTCACCTTTCCGACGACCAGGCGATCTGCGTTGGTTTCGCCTGCGGGGATTATCGGACCGGGTACCTGCCGCCGGCCCACTGGCTTGCCCGCAGCATCGCCCGCCGTCTTTTCGCGCTTCGTGCGAGTGAGGGCGTCGGTCAGATGGGGCCTGACGGCAAGGTCCTCGTTCAGGTGGGGAGGCGGGGTCGGCGGTGGAGCCCCCGAATGGTCTCGATCTCCCTCAACCACCATGAGGATTCCGACTGGCTCCTGCTGCGTCGCATCGCCGAACAGGCCGTGGAGGAGAGTACCGCGGGTCAGCCCACCCCGAAGATTCTCCTGAACGGAGCCGGAAGTTTTGTATCCGGCGGGCCCAACGGCGACAACGGTCTCTCTGGCAAGAAACTGGTGTGTGATGCCTACGGGCCAGGTGTTCCAATCGGCGGAGGAGCGTGGTGTGGAAAGGATTTCCGGAAGGTCGACCGCCTCGGAGGCATGCTCGCGCGGGAACTCGCTCTCCGCACTCTCGATCAGGCAGGAGATACCGGGGTCCTCGTTCGTCTCCTTTACTTCCCGGGTTCCGACCGCCCCGAGTCCCTTGAAGTCAATCGCAACGGACAACTCCTGGACGAAAAGGAATTCCTCAGCCGTCCGGAGCTTCCGACGCTTGAGAACCTCAAGGTCTGGAAACGCTACCGGGATAACCCCGTCCCCCTGCCTGAACTTGCCCGCTGGGGCCACCAGAATCCCAGGACACCATGGGAGATCGCGGGCAGACCGTCGGGGCACTGAAAGGAGAGGGTGTCATGAGGCAGGAAACACGCCCCGGTCAAGACAGGAAATGAACCACGGATTTCACGGATGACACGGATTGAAGAAGAAGCCACAAAAACATGAAGGCAGAAGGCATTTTCACGCAGAGGACGCGGAGAGCGGATCGTCGGTCCTGAGTCTGCTTCGCAGTCGATGCTGACAGAAGCTTGACTGTCGGAAAGCAAGCTCTCCTCCAGCGACGCCATCGACCGGTAGCCCGGCTCCGGTCCGGGCGAAAGGTCCGGGGTTGTGCAAATCTAAAGTATAACTTGTAATTTACACAATTCGACGATAGTATAGGAGCATGATTGTCCGTGAGATCTCCCGGGAGCTGCTGGAGTCTGCTGCGGAGTATCCGGTCATAACGATTCTGGGACCTCGGCAGTCCGGGAAGACGACGCTGGCCCGCATGACCTTCCCGGACAGGCCATACTTTTCTCTCGAAGACCCGGATGTGAGGGCGGCCGCTGAGGCCGATCCCCGGGGCTTTCTGAAT
>JANTFG010000325.1 GCA_024763555.1 Thermoanaerobaculales bacterium | reverse complement strand
ATCATTGGGGTCGCCCTTGAGGCCTCGGGCGAACGATTCTGCGAACAGCGGAGTTTCAACCGCAACTGTTTCGGTTCACGCTGCCCCTTCTGGCCGGGATCGGAAGATACGCCTGAGCGGGAGTCAAACATGCTGCCCATTCTGAATTCCCGGCTTTGATCGGGCCTCAAGCCGCACTGAGCGCTGCGCGGCAATCTCGCGGCGTGTCCGGAGCCTGAAACTCTGTCAGGAACCCTTATCGATTTCTATTTATTCAGTGGAGACGCTGGTTACAATTCGGTAACATCCCGCCAACTCCGGGCCTGAGTATATAATTTCAAGTTATTCCTTTTCAGCATCTTGTGGCTATTTGGTTAAAATTCCGGTTGGCACGATACTTGCTCAATATCTTCATGAAGCGAGTGCGTCTTTCGAAAGTCGGCAGACGTACGGTTTTTCTTAGAGAGGAAAGAAAAGGAGGGATTCATGAGGAAAATCTTTGGTCAAACTCAAACCCTGCTGGTTGTCGGAACGGCGCTCCTCGTGCTGTTTGCAATCGGCATCCCAACCACGGCAAACGCCAAAATCACCCTGAAGGACAAGGTCGGGGACAAGGAAGTCAAGCTCCAGATCTACGGATTTTCACAGTTTGAGATGAGGGGCGATGACGGCCAGTCCGCTGAGGGCGGCGTCTTCTTCAAGGCCCAGCGGATTCGGGTTGGTTTCAACTACTTCCACGGCCCCATCGCTGGAAAGCTCTTCCTGGACTTCAACCAGTCCCACAGCAGTGACGAGGGCGGATTGCCGAAGATGATTAAGGATGCCTTCGTGGCATATAAGTTCTCGAACTCGGCCTTCATCCGTCTCGGTATGATCAAGACTCCTCTGGGAATGAGTTTCACCAACCCCGGCTGGAATCTCGATATTGTCGAGCGCAACAAGCTGGATAAAGGCCTCGTCCTGGAGAGGGACTTCGGTCTCATCCTTTCGGGTCGACTGATCGGCCAGAGCGGTGAAGACACCATGAATTGTAATGGCCTGGAAATGGGTCACGAACGCCATGGAAACGGCTTCGGCTACGACATCGGCGTCTTCAACCCTGCGGGTCGTTCGGCGGCGGTGACCTGGGACAAAACCCTCCTCGGCGACGCCCTGGCCTATGTCGGACGCCTTCACTACGACCACGGTCGAGCCTTCCACCTTGAAGCCTCCTTTGCCACATCCGAGCAGGCGGGCGGACCGGATACCGAAGACTACAATGTCTGGGATATCGGTTTCATGAGCGGCCACCCGAATTGGGAAACGGCCATCGAATACATCAGCGGTCAGAACATCAAGGGTGTCAAAGATATGGATCAGGACACGCTCTCCCTGATGTTCGGCTACATGCTCGGCGACAATGTCGAGGGCGTGATCAAGCACTACGCGGCTTCCGCGGACAATCCGGCTTCCGGCTCCTCGGATCTGGGCAATACCTACATCGGTATCAACTGGTATCTCTCACCTCTGAAATACAAGGCGCGGGACTTCCAGCGCCACAAACTGGTGCTCAACTACATCCTGGCCAGCGGTGATACTGGCAGCTGGACCGGAAAATGGGGCTATCTGGATGACGGTTGGGTCCTCCAGTGGCAGTATAAGTTCTAGTTCTTCATTGAGCAGATGTCGAGTGGGCCCCGAAGCCGTTTCAGCTTCGGGGCCCTTTCTTGTGTACACTGAAGGTGGAGGGAAATTCATGAAGGCTCGAATCCTGAAAATTGTTCTGTTGTCCATTATCCCGCTGTTTGTAGCAGCATTTTTCCTGCACGCGGGAGAGCTTCCCTACACCTGGTATGTCAATGCCGACGGAGAAGAGGGCACGCTTCAGATTTCAACGGGCGGGGAGGGTGTAATTTCGGGCACTCTCCTCGGTCAACCCGTAGAAGGCCGGCTGTTGGGGCGCCGTCTCCTCCTGGTGCGTCATGGAGACGCAGGCCCGGAAAGCTGGGAGGCCTGGGTCGGCACGGGGGGAGATGGCGAAATGCCGGTGATCGCCGGCGTCTTTACGCGGCCGGACAGCAATGAACCCCTCCCCTGGTTTGGCGCCGCCCATCGAATCGAGGGGGATCAACAGGTCGCTCCCTCAACCGGAACAACACCAGCTTTCCCCTCCTCAGCTCGGGGAGCAGGGAAGACTGCCGAGCCGACCGAGGCCGCCACGAAGCGGAACACCACCATCGCCCCTCTTCTTCCCGACGGAAAGCCCTCCCTTCAGGGCACCTGGCAGACTCCCGACGGCCCCCTGAAAATCCGTCAGGACGGCTCAAAGCTCATCTTCGAACTTCCCGACCGGGAGGTCAGTGGCAGGCTGACCGGCCAGGAGAGTCTCATCGGCGGCTTCGCTCCGGGTTGCTGCAAGGGCCATCTGGAGCAGGCCTACACGGTCATCGCCTGGGACAACGGCACACGGTGGTTCCGAAAGTAGGGGTGCATCTGAGGATTTTCCCGCCAATTTCTGAGGCGGAAGGGAGCTGAGAAGATGGGAAAAAGATCTATCCCGGTGACTCTTCGCGGGGCCTTCGAGTACTTCGTCCATTCCCAGGTTGCCGGCAGTATTCTCCTGCTCGCCTGTACGATCATCGCCCTGATCTGGGCTAATTCTCCGGCATACGCTTTCTACGAGCACATCCTTCATCTCAAGCTGTCCTTTTCCATTGGCGACACCACCTACGGACTCACTCTCCACCACTGGATCAACGATGGCTTGATGGTCATCTTCTTTTTCGTCGTCGGGCTGGAGATCAAACGCGAGCTGGTGGTGGGACAGCTCTCCACCTTTGACCGCGCACTTCTTCCCGTAGCAGCGGCCGTTGGAGGAATGCTGATTCCGGCTGTGATGTACGTGATCGTGAATCGCGGTGGACCCGGAGCCTCGGGATGGGGCGTGCCGATGGCGACAGATATCGCCTTTGCCCTCGGAGTCCTGGCAATTTTCGGCAGCAGGGTTCCTGTCGGTCTCAAAGTATTTCTCACGGCTCTGGCAATTGCCGACGATCTCGGCGCAGTCCTGGTCATCGCCATTTTCTATACCGAGAAAATCCACCTTTTCCCCCTCCTCCTTGCCGGCCTTCTGCTCGCCGGTCTTCTCCTCCTGGTCAGGCGAGGCTTTAAGCGTGTGGGGATTCTGCTGATGCTGGCCTTCGCGGTCTGGCTGGCGGTCTTCGTCTCCGGGATTCATGCGACTGTTGCCGGTATCCTGCTTGCGCTGGTCATTCCCGTCAGGCCTCGGGCGGCCCTCTCAGATCTCGTAGAACTCGCCCGGAAGCAGGCGGATCGGATCGAGGCGATGGAGTTTTCATCCGACAGTATTCTTCAAGATCAGAGGCAGCTCGATGCGGTCGAGCAGCTGCATCGGATCTCTCTCAAGGCCCTGCCCTCGGGCCTGGTGATGGAGCACGATCTCCACCCAATCCAGGTTTGGCTGATCCTTCCTCTCTTTGCACTGGCCAACGCCGGTGTTCATTTCGACACCCATATTCTCGAGACCATCTTCAGCCCGATCAGTCTGGGGATCATCCTCGGTCTTGTGCTCGGCAAGCCGTTGGGGATCTGCCTGATGAGCTGGCTTGTTCTCCGCAGCGGTCGGGGTGCGCTTCCGGAAGGGGTCAGCTGGGGCCAGGTTCTTGGAGCAGGCTTTCTGGCCGGGATCGGATTCACCATGTCGCTCTTTGTAACCGGCCTGGCATTCGGGGAGCCGATGATGGTCGCTCAATCGAAGGTCGGGATCCTCGGGGCATCCCTGATCTCCGGCATCATCGGGTTCATGATCCTCGGGGCATCCCTGCCGAAGAAAGACACCTTCGGCTCGCACCGCCCCGGCCACCAGCTTTGAAAGCACCAGAGGCCGCAATATTTCACCTCAATTCGATCGAAGCCGGCTGTATCGGCTACTCGATTGCAAGGGTATTCTGGAAACGCTCTACGAGTCCCGGAGATGCCGGATCAGGCTTTCTCTCTCTTCACGGCTCATGGCCCGCAGCTCAACAAGGTACTGAGTGATCAGACCCTGATT
>JANTFG010000324.1 GCA_024763555.1 Thermoanaerobaculales bacterium | reverse complement strand
TCGGCCAGGCGTTCGGTCTCATATTTCTTCGCATCGGCCTGCTCGCGAATCTGGGCGTTGAGCTGGAGTTTCTGGCGGTCGACCTCTTTCCCGGCAATCTGAATGTCCTGGACTTTGATCTCCATTTCGCCCGCCTTGACCGCCTGAGCGTTGGCGACATCGACTTCTTTCCGGATCGAAGCCTTCTTCAGCGAGAGTTCCTTGTCGGACTCGGCGATTTCCTTGTCGACCAGAATCCTCTTCTGTTCCTTCTGCTGGCGGGCCTGCTCTTCTTCGATCTTTGCGGCTCGATCCGTCTGGGCGGTGGCGATTCGGGCGTTCTTGAGAGCCTCCTGGATCTTGGGCTGGCCAAGGGCGTCTAAATATCCCTCGTCATCCTGGATGGCCTGGAAAACGAAGGAGCGGAACTCGAAACCCATGCCGTCGAGGTCTCGATGGGCCTCGTCACGGACCTTTTCCTGAAAACTCTTCTGGTCGCGGTAGAGTTCCTCGACCGTCAGGGTTCCGATGATCCCACGCAGATGACCGGAGACGGTCTCCTTGATGGTGGCCTGGATATCATCGGTCTGCAGTCCGAGGAAACCCTCGGCGGCGCGCCGGATGTGGCCGATATCGCCCTGGACCTTGACCTGGGCCACGGCCTTGACGTTGATCGGGATGCCCTGGGCGGTGTAAACGTGGCGGAGGTCGATGTCCAGGGTCATCATCCTCAGCGAGAGAACCTCGTATTGTTCCCAGGCCGGCCAGACGAAGGTTCCGCCCCCGCGGATGATCCGGAAACCCTCGATTTCACCGGCCTCCGAGCGGACCTTCTTGCCGAAGAGCTTCCTGCGTCCGAAGACGATCAGCGCCTCGTCCGGCCCGGCCTTCTTGTACCTGGTGCGAATCACAAGATAGGCGATGATGCCCACGAAAAAGAGGAAAATCAGAATTGGCATTGCGGTCAGCAGAAAAGTCATTCAGCCCTCCCCGATCAGATCTACTCAGTGTAGCATCGGTCGGTTCGGGGAACAATTCCCGATGATTCCTTCCAGTGTCGTGTGCCCGGGATTAAGCCTTTCGGAAGGTCCCTGCTTGTGATAGATTTCACCTTCCGCGGTCGAGTCCTATCGGGGAGAGTTTTTACCCCGTGGACCTGAGGCGGTATTTCCAGATTCGGAGGGAGAAATGGCACGAATCGAAGCATTCCGGGCCTTAAGGCCACGCCCTGATGTGGCGGCGGAGGTCGCGAGTCCGCCCTATGACGTTCTGAACTCACGGGAGGCCCGGGAGATGGCTGCTGCAAACCCGATCTCCTTCCTGCACGTCAATAAACCCGAGATCGATCTTCAGGAGGAGATCGACGCCTACGATGAGGCTGTCTACGCGAAGGGCGCCGAGAATCTGAAGAAACTCGTTGAAGACGGTGTTCTGATCCGCGAAAAGGCCCCGGCGCTCTATCTCTACCGCCAGATCATGGGTGAGCATTCCCAGATCGGCGTCGTGGCTGGCGCCTCGGTCGACGAATATGAGCAGGGCCTGATCAAGAAGCACGAAAACACCCGGAAGAAGAAAGAAGACGATCGGACCCGTCATGTTGATGCGCTGAATGCCAATACGGGACCGGTTTTTCTGACCTATCGCGCCTCGGCCGAGATCGATGCGCTGGTCGAGAGACTCAGCTCCGGCGAGCCCACCTATGATTTCACCTCTCCGGACGGGATTTCCCACACGCTCTGGGTCGTCGATGGAGAAGATGATGTCAGAGCTCTTCAGGAGGCCTTTGCAGCGATTCCGGAGATGTACGTTGCTGATGGCCACCACCGCTCGGCCGCCGGAACCCGGATCCGTGCCCTTCGCCGTGAGGCCAACCCTGAGCACACCGGAGAGGAAGCCTACAACTATTTTCTTTCGGTGATTTTTCCGGACAATCAGATGCTGATCATGGACTACAACCGCGTCGTCCGGGATTTCAATGGACTGGGTCGCGAGGAATTCATGGCGGCGATTGAGAAGAAATTCGAGATCTCTGAAACGGAGGATCCGCGTCCGGTAGGCCCGAAGAACTACGGGATGTACCTCGGAGGGCGCTGGTACCGCCTGAGAGCCCGGGACGGCAGTTACGATGCCGACGATCCGGTGCGAAGGCTCGATGTCGCGATCCTGCAGGAGAATCTCCTGGCGCCGGTACTGGGTATCGGTGATCCCCGCTCGGATGAGCGTATTGATTTTGTCGGTGGAATTCGGGGCCTCAAGGAGCTTGAAAAACTCGTCGACTCCAGGCAGTGGGCAGTCGCCTTTGCTCTGTACCCGACATCGATCGACGATCTCTTCGGTGTCGCCGATGCGGGAATGGTCATGCCGCCCAAATCCACCTGGTTTGAGCCGAAACTGAGGTCGGGATTGATTGTCCGACCCCTTGAAGATTGAGTTCTGGAGGAGGAATCATGAAAATACTCATCGCGGATGCCTTTGACGACATTTTGCCCGGTCGGCTCGAGAAATTCGGCGAACTGACAACGGATTTCAATGATCTGGCGACGGCGGATATTGTTCTCGTTCGTTCCAAGACGAAGTTACGAAAGGACTCCATCGACGCTGCGAAGAACCTGAAACTGATCATTCGGGGGGGCGTCGGTCTGGACAATATCGATGTCGAGTATGCCCGCTCGAGGGGGATTCAGGTCTTCAATACGGCATCCGCCTCCGCGATTGCCGTCGCCGAGCTGGCCTTTGCCCTGATGATCTCGGTGCCGACCCGCCTCATCGAAGGCCATGAAGGCATGAAGGCGAAACAGTGGTTGAAGAAGCAGCTCAAGCGTACGGAGCTGATGGGAAAGACTCTTGGGCTGATCGGCGCCGGAAATATCGGGACGGAGCTGGCACGCCGGGCGAAGGCTTTCGGAATGGAAGTCATCGCTTATGATGCGATGCTCTCCGAGCATGAGGTCGTCGAACTGGTGGACTTCGACACCCTCCTTTCGCGTTCAGACTACATTTCACTCCACGTGCCTCTCCTGGACTCGACACAAGGCATGATCAATGCCGAAAGCATTTCGAAAATGAAGGACGGGGTCGTCATCGTCAATACGGCGCGTGGCGGATGTGTCGTTGAGGAGGATATGGCGGCTGCGCTGGAGAGCGGCAAGCTCCGCGCCTATGCCGTCGATGTTTTTCTCTCCGATCCTCCCGCGGAGGATTGCCCGCTTTATGGTGCTCCCAATGTCATCATGACTCCACATATCGGGGCATCTTCAAAGGAAAACATGCTTCGGATCGGTGATGTCGTTGTCGATATCATCACGAAATTCGTCCAGGTGTAGGGAGGTTCAGATGGATCGTACTTGGAATTTTTATGCCGGCCCCGCAACGCTGCCGCTGCCCGCGCTCAGACGTGCGCAGGAGGAATTCATCAACTGGGCCGGGACGGGAATGTCGGTCATGGAGACCTCCCACCGGTCGAAGGAATATGACGAGGTGCATCACGAGGCGATGGATCTCTTCACCGAGCTTCTCGGGCTCGATGAGGATCATAAGGTTCTCTTCCTCCAGGGTGGCGCCTCCACTCAGTTCGCCATGATTCCGATGAACTTCATCCCGAAAGGTGGTTCGGCGGACTACATCGACACCGGCGCATGGTCGGCCAAGGCCATGAAAGAGGCTCATATCGTGGCCTCGTGCCGGGAGGCGGGTTCCTCCAAAGCACAGGGCTACACCCGCGTTCCCTCGGAATCCGAGCTGGATCTCGATCCGAAAGCCGCCTACCTTCACCTGACCTCGAATAACACGATCAAGGGCACGCAGTTCCATTCCTTCCCGGATCCGGGAAATGTGCCGCTGGTCGGCGATATGTCTTCGGATTTCCTCTGGAGACCCTTCGACGCCAATCGTTTTTCACTGATCTATGCCGGGGCACAGAAGAATATCGGCCCCTCCGGAGTCACCATCGTCATCGTCCGGAAGTCCTGGGTGGAACAGGCGAAGGTCGACGATGTTCCGACGATGCTCCGCTACGCGACCCACGTGGAGAAGGATTCCCTCTACAATACACCGCCGAGTTTCTCGATCTACATGGTCCGGAATGTG
>JANTFG010000323.1 GCA_024763555.1 Thermoanaerobaculales bacterium | reverse complement strand
AGGGAACGTGTCAGGAGAGGTGCGGAATCCCGGATCAGCTGCCCCATGGGATTGGCGAAGGGATCCTTCTCCCGATTGAGAAAACCGGCCGTCTCTTCCGGGTAGGTCGACATCACCATATGCGCCCAGGCGCCGGCGATCGCTTCTTCTTTTTCTCTGAGAATCCGGGTGAGCACAGGGCGAACCCTCCTTCCGATTCCCCAGGATGTATTGCAACCGCCGTGCCAGAAAAACACGACTCAAAGGCACTCGGAAGATCCATGTAATCAGTTGCTTGCAGAAGAAGGACACTCTGTTCATCTGAAGGGGAGAGGAGGCTTTTGTTACGAAATCGTTACACTCTATCTCCGGGACCGCGGTCCACCGTTTCACAACGGGAACAGAAAATTATTTTCGAAGGCCGGCATCCGGGAGACTCGGACCTGATCTTTTGAAGCGGATGAGAAGCCTGGGGGAAACTCGAAGCCGGCGCGGGCTCAGATTTCAGCTCTCGTGGGCGGATTTTCGCTTGATTTATACCCTGACCGGCCTTATGATGGGGAGGATGAAGGGTCCACTGACACGACGCCAACGTACGGTTCTCGAGTTTATTCAGCGATGCATTGATCTGGAAGGGCTTGCCCCGACCCTGCGGGAGATCTCCGAACACTTCGGATTTTCCAGCACCGCCTCGGCCCAGAAACACATCAGGGCACTGGTTGAAAAGGGCTACCTCCACAAGGAAAAACATCGCAGTCGAGGGCTCAAAGCCCCGGATGAAAAGGGGGCACTCCTGCTCGGGGCCGTGGCCGCCGGTTCGCCGATCGAGAACTTCGGTGAAGAGGAGCGCATCGCCATCCCTCCCCAGATGCTCGGCGCCGGCGAACATTTTGTACTCAAGGTCCGCGGTCTCTCGATGATCGAGGAGGGTATCCACGACGGCGATCTCATCGTTGTTCGTCGGAGTTCGAAAGCAGCAGACGGCGACCTTGTCGTCGCCCTGATCGAAGGTGAGGCCACGCTCAAACGTTTCTACCGGAAACCCGGCAACATGATTCTTCTCCAGCCCGCGAATGCCCGGATGACCGCCCAGCTGCTGCCGGCGGCTCGTGTCGAGATTCAGGGCATCGTCTCGGGATTGATGCGTAGGTATTGATAACTACCGGACCGGGCTTTCAGTTCTCCAGCGCCAGCTGTGTCCGCTTTCGAATCCGTCATTGAAGAGCTGGTCTTCCAGGGCCTCCGGGGAGGTCGAGACGATGAAGGCCACTGCATCCATCGGGGCCAGGCTCAGGGATCTGCTGAACACGGCCGGCGTTGAGGCGACGGCGCCGTTGGCCGTTTCTCCGATCTCCTGAAGATAAAGCGGGCCCTCGAGCCCGTAGTCTGAGGCATCACAATCAAAATCGAAGGAGATCGTTTCGTTCATCGAGGCATTGACGAAGACGAAAGCGATCTCTGTGCCGCTGAGCCGCTCGGTCGACCATGTCGAAGTCTCGATCGCCGGAGTCGTCACCGGAATATCACCGTCATAGGTATAGGTCCATGTGGTGGAGATCTGTGGGATGCCGCTGAGCGACAGAGGGCGCAGCATTTCGCCGAAACTGAAGAACTCCACGAGCTTGTGACGGAAACGCGCGAGTTTCCGCACGAAGATAGGAGCTGAGGCAGCCGCCCCCGTGGCATCCTGAATGCTCGTGTAGAAACGTCCCAACTGGATCCCGTAGGCCCAGGCCCGGGAGAGCTTGGAGTAGAACTGCTGCTCGGGGTACTGGCTGACCCCGGTCTTCATACCGAAGAGCATGATTTTCCCGGAAAAAACGCGCTGAAAAGCAGGCACCATCCCGTCGGCCTGCCATCCCTGAACCATGAAGGCATCGTAGGCGCCGGCCAGATAGTCGGCGCCGCCCTCGGTCGCGAGGAAACGGCCCCCTGCGTTCGCGGCGTTGATTTCGAGAGTCTCCCGGCGGTGTTCCTCGGCCCAGAGATCGCCGCCTCCGAGGGGATGACCGTGGCCCGAAACCATGCACTCCCGGGGACTCGATGCGCCGATCATGTCGAGATACAGGCCCTGTGCCCCGATCCTCCCCATCAACTCGGTGGAGGCCGAAATCAGGATGTCCCGCCAGTGCGTCTGCGATGGGCACATCACCGCAAAATCGTTGCCTGCAAAGTGCATTGGGTTGAGGTCCCCATTCTCATTCTTGACGGCAAAGGGATCTCCGTCGACCACAAAATCGAGGCCCGAGGGGCCGCTCCCATCCAGCGAAAGATCAAAGAGCCTGCCGTTGATGTAGGGGACGACCGTCACGTCCGCCGCCTGCAGATCGGCGACGGTCTCGCTCATTCCGTCGAGTTCGGGAAAGTACTCCGGATAGCTGTCATCCATCGGCAGGCCATTCCACTCATACCAGGTCAGGCCGCTCGGAACCCCCATATAGGACGCGAAGTCCAGGGTATGGTTTTCCACCGTTGCCGGATCATAACCCCCACCGAAGGTTGCCCACAGACTGATCCTTCCGGCCATTTCGAGACGGGCCTGCCGTGCCGCCTCTTCCTGAGGCCGGAAATCAGCCTCTGTTTCCACCCATTGACGGTAGATCCCGGCGGCCTCATACCAGTCGCCGTCATAGATGTCGAGTTCAAAGACTCCCGGCATCTGCCAGTCATTCCCGGCCAAAGAGTGATCCGGCGCCGGATAGCGGGCTGAAAGCGAGATGCCGCCGTCTGAAGCCTCGGCGTCGAAGTATTTCAGATTCGATTTTGGATCGTGAAATCCGAAGTAGAGACCGAGTTGTTCGTTAAACAGGGCGAAGAACTGCATCGAGGCATGCCAGCCGGCAGGGTAGATCTCGTGCCAGTCCAGCCCCGAGCCCACCGGATCGGAGCGCAGAATGCCGGAATAACGCGGCAGCAGAAAGGTGTCGTCGACGGAAGCCCTCAGATTCAACTGGAAAACCCGGACCTCTTCGAGGGTGCAGAAGTCCCCAAGTCCGGAGACTTCCAGATCCCAGTGGGAACGACCGCCCGCGACGACCAGGCTGAAATCCACTACGAGAGATGAGGGCGCATCGGCAGCGGCAGGCTGGGCAAAACGGATCGTGCAGTTCGTACCGTCGTTCGTTGACTGCGGCGGGCCCCATCCGGAAGAGGCGTCCAGTGAAAGCTCGTGATTGTTGCCGAGGTTTTTCAGCTTGAGCTGGAAGAGCTCCGAGGCGCCGGCTGTGTTCAGGATCTCCGTTCCCCGGGCCGTGATTGCGGAAATTTCAGCACCATCGCTGTTTTCATCGATGCTGATCTGCAGGTCGCCGCTGCCGACGACGAGCGTCGCCCGGTCCAGGGTCGAGGCCGCGACTGGCAGGGCGGATCGGAAGACTGCGGAAACCGCCGTGAAAATGAGAATACTTCCAAGGAGGCAGTACCACCGCCGTCCCGCGAAATCCGGTCTTCCTGTCGCCTTCATGGGAGCCTCCAGTATGAGAAATCAGCCGATTCAAAGTTGTCGGCGAAGATCAGTTCCGTCGTCTCAACGCCAAAGTATCCGCGCCGGCTCCAGACGCCGTCAAGGGTCTCGTTGGAGGGAAGAATCCACCATACATAGTCGCCCTCGGGCAGAATGGACGACAGGGTCAACGCACAGTTTTCCCCTCCTCCGTCGCAACCCGCAGCTTCGGCCATAACATTCTCCCCGTAGCTGGTGTCCCAGTCGGGATTCCCATCGGGCAGCAGGGGCCGAAGCTGCAGAAAGTAGCTCGTTGCCGTCGGGCAGGCTTCCCAGGCGAAGTGAGGTTGAAGCGATGAGATTACCCGACGCCGGCAGGGCGAAATGAGAACGACAGGCGGCAGCTCGTCGTCGTAATCAGCACAGTGCGACCGTCGGGGATTGATGTCCACATCGCAGGGATAGTCACTTCCCAGTCCCGGAACAGGGCGGGGATCATCGGTCGATTGAAGATCTTTCAAGGCTCCCATCTCGATCTGTTCATCCGCTCCGTCACCCAGCGCAAAGCTCCAGGCATCGAGATTCCCGTTGAAACTGTACTCGGCCAGGGCGTCAAGCAATCGAAAGGGACCGTAATCATCCATTCCGTCATAGACACTCGCCCCGTAACCCGGCTCGGTACAGATCAGCATGTGGTCC
>JANTFG010000322.1 GCA_024763555.1 Thermoanaerobaculales bacterium | reverse complement strand
GTGATGGATCGTTCTCACCGGGAGGCGACCATGGCCCTGCGAATGCTCAGCAGGGCGCCCGAAGTTTATCTCCTGCACCCGGATCTTCAGGAGGTCCCCAAACCGGTTTCGGTCCCCGGCGGCAGCCAGCCGACGGCAGCCCAGCTTCAGGCCCTCGAAAATTCGGCGGGTGGAGCTTTACAGGATGTGATGAAATATCGTCAGGATCTTGGTGTGGCGGATGCCGATCATCGGCCCCTCTGGGTTCATATCGAAGTACCGGAGTCGGCAGCGTCGATCGATACGCTGGCCGGTCAAGTCAGTGACGCAGATTCCGGCCAGGTGCTCAGTACCTTCCAGGCCGAGGCAAAGCCCGTGGTCACGGGTCATGTCCGCGGTTACGATCTGACTTTCCCCCTCGGTTCGGGGAAATACGCATGGAAGGTCGGCGGCTTCAACCAGGGTGTGATGCAGTTTGGTTTGAAGGGCGAAATCGAGATTCCGGAGGCGCCCGACGGCCTTGTGATGTCGCCGATCTGGCTGGGTCTGGATGCTGAGAAAGTCGACAAGCCGGTGCTCGGTATGGCCTATAACTTCGGCGCCTGGCACCTCGATCCCCTGATGGGCACGAAAGTGCCGCATGATTCCCAGCTTTCGTATTTCGGTTATATTCTCAATCCGACCCTCGAGGAGGGGAAGGATCCGAAAGCCAAACTGAGCGTGACCCTGAGGAAAGACGGTAAACGCCTCGGACGTCCGCTGAAGATGGATCTTCCCCTGGCACGCGTGACGGATGATGTCTATCTCTACGCCAACGCCATCAACCTCAAGGTACTGCCCCCCGGCGCCTGTGAGCTGGAATTCAAGGTCTCGATGCCGGGTTCTGAACAGAAGGCTATTCACAAGATCGAGTTGGAGCTGATTGACTGAGTGGATGCTGCAAGCGATCGAGACGGGGGCCGAAGGGTCCCCGTTTTTTATGGGTAGACCCGCTCAGAGGCGCCCAGGGGTTTTGAGAGCTGCCGAGACGTCCTCAGAAAGCGGAGCGCCTGAAAACCCTGATGCGAACTGCATCATCACAGAGTCCGAGACCCATTTGCCCTGAACCGCTGCTCCCAGGCCCGCAAGGATCTCGAAAACCGAGGAGACAATTACATCCCCGATCCTTCGATCTGCGAGCGTCTTAGCGGCCGCCGCCTCTACAGCTCCGCTGCTTTTTGCGAGAACGATCAAGCAGGGGACGGTCATTTTCTTTGCTCAGCTCCTCTATTACCGGGAAATCGTCCCGACAAAAGAAGGGCAGGAAGGCATTCTCACGGGGAGATCGCCCGAATCCCGGCGAATGCCCACTGAGATTTCAGAAACCGGCTATCGAAACGCGATGGGGAAGACCGAGAGAAAGAAAATGTACGATTCCACTGTGATAATCTGATTGAGAAGGGTCAGATGAAGGGAGCCTTCAGAGATGATATCGAAAACGGTGCTTGAGGGGATGACCCTCGTCGACAAGATCTCGGTAATGGAGCTTCTATGGGATGATATCTGTCGCAGTGCAGGTAATTTTCCATCTCCTGAATGGCACGGTGAGTTGTTAAGGGCAAGAGAAGAGCAGCTCGAGAATGGGCAAGATAAGTTTGAAGATTGGGATAATACCAAGAAGGATCTCTGGGATTCTCTGACATGAGGATTGTGATTCTGAAGTCGGCAATTGCTGATTTGCAGGAAGGTTTTCACTTTTATGAACCACAGGCCCCTGGTTTGGGCGCCTATTTCCTTGAAACACTGTTCTCCGATATCGACTCCCTCAGGCTATATGCCGGTATTCATGAAATCCACTTCGAGAGCTATCATCGCCTGCTTTCCAAACGCTTCCCTTTTACGATCTATTAGCAGAAAGATGAGAATACGGTCAGGATTATTGGAATTCTCGACTGCAGAAGAAATCCGGCGTGGTTCAGAGAGCAGTTGGATTCCCGGTAGCACCTGCCCCTTGAAGGACGCCGCAGCTCGGAGGCTGCTCCACTGGCCCGGCCGAGAGAAGGCAGGATTGCGGAGGTTTTTATGCGTCGGATGATACTCGTTTTTGGTCTTTTCCTCCTGATGCCCACTTTCATAGATGCTGCTCCGCCCAGTCGCGAGGATGTTGAGGCTTTGATGGGCCTCCCATCGGAAGGGGATCTCGTCCGGGGTCAGCTGGATACGGTCGGTTTCATCCATACCCGGGCACAGGCTGAGGATCTCTTTTCCCGGCTTCCCGCAATTCCGACGGATCTGCCCGCTGGGAGTCTGCTCGGTGGTATCTGCCCGCACGACGACCATCTCTACTCCGCCCGGGTGATGATGGAGCTGACCCAGCGGATCACGGCGCCCAGGGTCATCCTCTTCGGCGTCTTCCACAAGGCGCGTCTCTGGGATCTCGAAGGCAAGCTGGTTTTTGATTCCTTCGAGGCCTGGCATGCACCGTCCGGGCCCGTGCGCGTCGATGACGCCAGTCGCTCTTTCCTGGAAGGAGCGCTGCCGAAGGAGGATTACCTCCGCAGCAATACAATGCACTGTCGAGAGCACTCCATCGAGAGCATTGTCCCTTTCCTTCAGCACAGAAACCCGGAGGTGGAGATCATCCCCATCCTCGTTCCCTATCTCCGCTGGGCGGAGCTGGAAAAACTCGCGGATGATTTTTCCTCCGCACTCTCGGCCCTCTTGAAGCAAAGGCACTGGGAACTCGGACGGGATATCCAGATCGTCATTTCCTCCGATGCCGTCCACTACGGCCCGGACTTTGAACATGCTCCCTTCGGTACGGGGATCGAGGCCTATCAACAGGCCACCGAGCGGGATCGGGAACTCATCAACTCATATCTTTCAGGCCCGCTGGCGGCGCCTTCCCTGCACCGACTCCTCGGGATTCTTGTCGATGAGGACAATCCGCGGAGTTATCGGATTCCCTGGTGTGGACGCTTCTCCATTCCTTTTGGTATGGAGGTCCTCCGCAGGACCAGCCTGGGTCAGGGTATCGGGGATCCCGAAGGCAGGCTGCTAAGATACGGCAGCAGTCTGGAAGGCCCTCAACCCGAGCTTTCCGAGGCGACCCGGAGGGCCGGCCTGGGACTGACGGCGCCGGCGAATCTCCACCACTGGGTTGGATTCTTTTCCCTGGCGGTACTGAAAGCTCAGGAAGTCCGATGAAGGTCCGCAGAATTTTTGTATGCAGCCTTGCAATGGTCGGTTTTCTGCTCTGCGGATGCCATCAGGAAGCACGAGTTCAATGGGCCCTTGTGATCCATGGAGGCGCCGGCAGCATCGACCCTTCTACACCTGCTGAGCAGAGAGCAGCTTATGTGCGTGGCCTGTCCGATGCCCTGGGGAAAGGACGATCCATCCTCGAACAGGGTGGATCCTCCCTCGATGCCGTCGAGCAGGTCCTTCGCGTGTTGGAGGACAATCCGCTGTTTAACGCCGGGCGCGGAGCGGTATTCAACTGGGAAGGCAAACACGAAATGGATGCCTCGATCATGGAGGGCCGTGAGCGTCGCTGCGGGGCCGTCGCCGGGGTCCGGGATATCCGCCATCCGATCTCCCTTGCCCGTCTTGTGATGGAAAAGACCCGCCATGTTCTGCTCGCGGGATCCGGTGCCGAGGCCTTCGCCGAAGCCGAGGGTGTCGAGAGGATGGATCCCAGCTGGTTCGATACCAGGCGACGACGGGAAAGCCTGGCGGCGATGAAGGATGAACACGGCACGGTGGGCTGCGTCGCCCTGGACCGGAATGGAGATCCGGCGCCCATAACCCGTCTCAGGGCTTTCTCCGGGTCAGGTGGGATGATCAACAGAATTCTGTAACCCCTTCCAGGGCTGAATCTTCGCCAGAATTTCTGAAAGGGCACTCGCCGCCACTTCAGTGTCATATGCCGCCTGGGCCCTCAGCCAATACCCGTTGGAAAGGCCGAAGAACCGACACAGGCGCAGATCAGTATCTGCCGTTACCGAGCGTTTGCCATTTACTATCTCACTAATCCGTTGGGCTGGTACACCAATTTCCTTTGCAAGGCGGTACTGCGTCAGTCCCATTGGCACAAGGAACTCTTCTCGAAGCAACTCCCCGGGTGTTACGGCTTCAAGCTTGGACATCGTTCACCCTCCAATCTA
>JANTFG010000321.1 GCA_024763555.1 Thermoanaerobaculales bacterium | reverse complement strand
CGGCCGGCATAAAAGCGCAGATGGTGGTCCGAAAATTCCTCCTGCAAACGGGTCGCCACCTCGAGTTCCGGACAGGCGAGAACGGCCAGCGAGGGCATTCCCAGAACGACTTCCCGGGCGAAGGTCGGGCCGGAGAGCGCACAGAAGCGACTCGAGGGGAGATTGAGCACCTCCCACACCAGCTCATCCATCCGTTTCAGGCTGGTACCTTCGATTCCCTTCGACGAGGAAACGAAAACGATTTCCGAACGAAGATGTCCTGCCAGTTCCTCCAACACCGTCCTGCTGAACTGAACGGGCACGACCCAGATCCAGACCGAGGCATGGCGGGCGACCATCCCGAGATCCGTCGAGGCGCGCAGCGCGGGATGAAGCTCGAGATCACTGAGAAAAACAGCATTGCGATGCTCAAAGTTGATCGATTCGGCCACCTCCTCCTCGAGTGCCCACGCAAGAACATCATGACCTCTGCGCGCCATCTGCTGCGCCAGCGCCGTACCCCAGGATCCCGCACCAAAAACACTGATTTTCATTGATCTTCCTTTCGATTGGAGACATCCCAGTCATCCGAGCCAAGTCTGTTCTCCTCGCCCCGCATCAACTTCTTCATATTCGGCTGGTGCCGGACGACAATGATCGCGGCCGCAAGAGTCACCGCCCAGAGGACCGTCATCGGCGGACCGGAGATGTAATACAAGAGCAGGGGAAAAAGCGCGGAAGCCAGCATCGAGGCAACCGAGACGTAGCGCCCGATGATCAGAATGATCAACCAGAGGCCCAGGGCGGCCAGCGAGGCTTTCGGCGACAGAACCATAAAGGCCCCGAGACCCGTCGCCACTCCCTTGCCCCCTTTAAAACGCAACCACACCGGGAAACAGTGACCGAGGACCGCCGCCAGCATGGCCAGCGCCTGCCATTTGCTCGCCGGGTCATACCAGCGCATCAGGAGCACCGGGATGGCGCCTTTGGCGCAATCAATGATGGTCACCGCAACACCGATCTTCAAGCCGGCCGCCCGCAGGGCATTGGTTCCCCCGACATTTCCCGAGCCCACCTTCCGGACATCCTGACCCGTAAAGAAACGAACGATGAGGTAAGCCGTCGGATGTGAGCCGATGAAATAGCTCAGAACAACCAGAAAAATCTCCCCCATCATGACAGCGAGACCTTCCCCAGGGAGTCATAGCGGGCGCCCCCCGGCCCAAGAGACGATGCAAAAAGAACAACTTCGTCAAGGTCGAACACCATAGCTCCAAGCTCCTCGACCCACTCAGCGAAAGCTCTGATCACCTCGGGTGGCCAGGGTTTCGAGAAGCGGGCCTGGGTCAAATGGAGTTTCCAACTCTTATCCGGAGTATCGAAACCCCGGCCCCGAAGAGCCGCGTTCACCCTTGAAGCAACCTCGGCTCCAAGCTCGGACTCGCCTCCGATCCAGGCGTTTTTCGGGTGCCGGCTGCTCGGGAAAAAACCCGCACCATGAAGAGAAAACTCCGCACGCCCCAGTCCCTCTAAGGGCCCGGAAACGCTTTCCAGGAGTTCATCGACTCTCTCCCGCGCCGTTTCCCCGAGAAAGGCGACAGTCAGATGCTGGCTCTCCGGCCTGACCCACCGGGATTTCGGGAAGGCCGCAATCAGGGGCTGTCTCTTTTTCGCGATGGCTTTCCGGATCGGCACCGGTACCTCGAAGGCAAAAAAGAGACGGAGATCCGGACCCCTCCCTGCTGTCTTGCCGGTGCCGATTCTCATCTCGTCGTCCTCACCCGATCCGGCGGCGGAGGAGATCAAGGACGGCGTTCGTGCTCCACTGCCGAATCACATCGCGGTCTCCGGGAAAGACCCGGTGCTTCTCGACACAGCCGTCGGGCCCGGCGACGGCCCAGTGCACGAGTCCCACGGGTTTTTCCTCCGTTCCACCAAGGGGGCCGGCAATCCCGGTGACACCGAGCCCCCAGTCCGTCTGAAAGCGATTCCGAACCCCCTCGGCCATTGCGCAGGCCACTTCTGCCGAGACGGCGCCATGAGCCTCGAGCATCTCCCTCGGGACACCGAGAAGATTCTCTTTGGCCTCGTTGGAATAACTGACGACACCGCCCGCATAAACCCTGGAGGCGCCTGAGATCGAGGTCAGATTCTCGCCGACCATCCCTCCCGTACAGGACTCCGCCGTCGCCAGGCTCAGGGAGAGCCGATCAAGTTCCGAGATCACCACCTCGGCGAGAGAGTCGACATCGACGCCGGCGATATCCTCGCCCAGAATCTCCCGGAAAGCTCCTTCCATTTCATCGAGCCTCCGGGTGCAGAACTCCGACTCTCCCTCCGCCGCCAGAATGAGGCGAAGCACCCCGAAGGAAGCCAGAATCGTAATATCTTCTCTTCCAAATCCATCGTAAAGCTGCCGAATACGGGCCTCGGTCTCACTTTCCACAACTCCGCCGAGGAGGAGAGTCCGAGAGATCCGATGCCGACCCTCGGAGCGTCTTTGAAGTTCCGGCTTGAGGTGGACTTCGAGCATTTCCCTCATCTCAAAAGGAACACCCGGGAAGACCACGAGAAGCCTGCCCTGATCTTCGGCGAGAAGGCCCGGGGCCGAGCCCCTGGAGTTCCTGAGGATCCGGGTCCCTTCAACGACATCGGCCATCACGCGGCAGATCTCAGGCATCTCCCGCCCCATCTCCCGGTAGCGCTTCTCCAGCCAACCCTCGATTTCCGGATCACGGCGGAGGCGACGATCCAGAGCCTCAGCCACCGCCTGGCGCGTCACATCGTCCGATGTCGGCCCCAGCCCACCGGTCAGAACCACAAGCTCGCACTGAGCCATGAGATCCCTGATCGCCGCTGCAATACTCTCGACCCGGTCTCCCACCACCCGTTTTTCGATGACCTTGAAGCCGTAAGTCTCGAGAACACTGGTAATTTCCAGAGAGTTCCGATCGAGCTTTGCAGAGCCCAGGAGTTCGGAACCTACAGCAACACAAGCCGCTTTGAAGCGAAACCTCATCCCGTGATTCCCCTCTCCTTTTCAGCGTAGCGCCGCACAGCCATCCGGAGCCTTCCGACCAGGGACTCCATCTCTTTCCAGTCTTCCATTCGGTAGAGAAATTCCAGATAATCGCGAATATGAGGCCTGGGAATTCCAATCTTCTCGAAACTCTCAGCCGCCAGGTGAATCGCATGCAGAAATTCGACGAGATATTGCAGGGTCGGCAGCTCACCGCTTTTTCGGATATCCGACAACAGCCTTCCCGGGCTCTTTCGGGCCAGCCGGAAGGGCTTGAGTCGCCGCAGCTCATGCCGGGTCTGCCGGATCATCAGCTTGAGTTTTTCCTGGGTCGATCCCACGCGATCAATGGCCTTCAGCAGGAGACCCGGATCTTCCTCGTCCCCGGAGTCGTCATCTGGGGGGCTTCCCAGATGGACGCTGGGGAAGTCCACCCCCAGGGTGTGCAGGGCCTCCAGAATCTCGTCGATCTCCTCGAAGGCCTCGAAAACCCGGTCGAGAAAGGCCGCCGTTCCGCCGGCCGCCTCGCCCAGGAGCCGATCCGGGATGACGACCTCCATGCGCCGCCTGCCGCCATCTGGGTTCTCGACACGATGATCCGCCAGCGACTCAACAACGCTGTCAATTTCATCCCCCGCCTGAAAGAGCTGTTCGACGAAGGTGGAGAATTCCTCGAGATCCGCCCCGACGATCTCCTCCGGGATGACCGCAAAGATCCTTCCCGAGGAAAGATCAAGACTCGGACATGGACCGGGCGGAAAGACCTTTTCCATCAGGGCATCGGTTTCGGCGTCAACCTCGGTCGTCATCGGCTTCTCGGGGATTCCCCTCCTCTCGCCGCGCAGAACCTCGTCTCGAGTCACCATGGCGCTCATTGTAGCGCTTCAGCCGCCCTCGCGGAAAGATCCTCTGAAGGGTCTGATCGATATCAGGCCTTCCGCTGATCTCTTCTTCTGACCTAATCTGGGCGATTCTGGCGGACCTGTCTGCGTGCGGACACCTGCCAACGTCCCGCGGACAGGCAGGCGCACAGGCAGGTGAGATGTGCCAAGTCCTTGAGGCTCTGGTGCTTGTAAAAAACGCAGGAATACTGGTGGTATGTCGAGGTCTTTTTGCAAGTGGCCAGAGTCCAAGGAGTTGGTGCAGATCG
>JANTFG010000320.1 GCA_024763555.1 Thermoanaerobaculales bacterium | reverse complement strand
TTCTGGAATTCCCGGATTCAGCTCTCCGATGCGCGCTCTCCCGTTCACGATCTCAGGCGGCACCGCAGATTCCTCGGGGAGAAACTGGTCGAGTACCGGAGCCATCGGAATTTCAGTCTCATCCGGGGCCCGGCTGAGCAGATCCTTCAGTGGCCGGACCCGCTTCCCGGATGGGCTCAGCTTCCGAAACGGATCGTTCATGGCGATCCGAAGATCTCGAATATTCTCTTCGACGACAGGGGTCGGGCGCTCAGCATCGTGGACTTCGACACGCCCTGCCACGCCGCCCTGGCCGATGAGCTTGGGGATGCCCTCCGCTCCTGGTGCCATCCCGGCGCCGAGGACGAAATCGTCGACTTTTCGGTCGAGCGCTTCGAGGCGGCGATGGAGGGCTGGTTTGAGGGAATCGGCGATATTCGACCGGAGGAAGCTGAAATTCCGGCCATCATCGGCGGAATCGAGAGGATCAGCCTTGAACTCGCGGCTCGATTCGCGGCCGATGCCCTCGGGGAATCATATTTCGGCTGGGACGCAATCCGATATCCCTCGGCATCTGAACACAACCTTGCACGGGCGAAAGCCCAGTTCTCCCTGACATCCTCGGTTGCCGCACTCAAAACACTGCTCGGAGAATCGCTGCTCAAGGTCATGGACCGCACCCGGCATCAGTAATCCCCCGGGGTCAAAAGGCAAGGCCGGAGCGGGATCAGGAACCGAATCCGGGACCGGAGCGGAGGGCCGCACACCGATACGGGAGCCGTAGCGGGAGCAGGAACCGGATCCGGGACCGGAGCCGCACATCCGGGGCCGATGCCGGAGCCGGGGCGGCCGTGGGTCTCTGAGCGGAATACGCGGGCCGGGCCCGACCTTGGCATCCCGAGTCTGAGCAGGGAGGCGGTAGCCTAAACCGATGCGGTCGTGGGATGTCCCGACCACCTCGAGTGCGACTCTACCGGCCCAGCCTCGCCTCTCGGGCTTGGAGCCCGGCTCCGGAATCCGTTCCGGTTGGCTGCTCCTGCTCCGGACCCACGGCCCGCCGGACAAAAGAGACCACCGGAGCTTGATGCGCTGCCTACAAATTATTGTTTTACAATAGGATACGGCTGGGTCAAAAGATACTTCACCCCAAGAATCACGTGCCGATCACGAAGAAGCCACTGAGCTTTGGGAGCGCGGACTTCAGTCCGCACCAATGCAACATCGGTTGCATCAACAGTTTCGAGAATGCGGACTAAAGTCCGCGCTCCATAACGGACCCGAGCCAACCAAGGTACAGCGCAACAACCTCCACAGGGGAGTGAATGGAACCTGCTGGAAGAGCAGAATAGGATAGTTGGTCTCTTCCCGGGCGAAAAGCAGCAAGGGCGCAGGTCTTTCCTTATTTGTCCCGGGCCTTGGGGCGGCAAGGCTTGATTTCTTCGGAGGCGAGGACGCCGACCCCTGACCCTGAGCTACCATTTGGCTTCTTCAACCACTGATTCTTCTGCGGGTTGAGATCTCCCTCAAGATTTTGGGAGCATCCACACGGTCATCTGATCCGGATAATTTCATCGGCAGTGGTGCCCAGAGCGGCATCATGCAATACGCAGAGCACTGCATGACCGGGCCTGTGGGCAAAGTCCGCAAGCAGGTGAAAGCAATCCTCGGCCCTGGCGGCATCAAGGCCCGAGAGAGGTTCATCCGCCAACAGCACCGGCGGATCCCAGAGCAGAGCCCGGACCAGCCCGAGGCGGTGACGCTCCCCACCTGATAGCGTTGAAGCATCTCTCGTGAGAGGGATCTCAGCAAGTCCCACCCGTCCCATCAGCTCTACAGCTCTCGGCCGATCGAAACTTCGCTCCCTCGCAACATCGAATGTATAGGGGAATACCAGGTTCTTCTCGACATCTCCTTCAAGAATCGGGGCATCCTGGCTCATCAGCGTCACACGGGACCGCCATTGGGCCATTCTCGGGAGTTCATATTCCTCGCCACCGAGGACTCTTCGGACATCCGGCGCGGATTCCAGGCCCGCGATTTTTCGGAGTACCGTACTCTTTCCGCTGCCGGAGGGACCATCAAGGAGCGTAAGATCTTTCTCCCGAAGCTCCAGGTCCATTTTCTCAAACAAAATTCGCCCTTCGGCATCCTCGGCACTCAGCGGTCCGCAAAAAAAGAACCCATTCATCCGTCCAGCCTAGTACAATTCTCTTTATGATGAAATGTCTACGACACGGCAAAGCGAAGAATGTACCGATCGAGAAGTCAACAGGAGCTTTGAGCATGGCGAGTTTCCTGCTCGCCTGGATTCTCCTGCCCCTGGGCTCTCTCACCCTCGTGGCCTGTCATGATCAGTCCTCAGAGGCCGTCGACCCCTCCTATGAGGCCGAGATCCTTCAGTGGCGTCAGTCTCGTCTCGAAAGACTTGAGGCTCCGGACGGATGGCTCAGCCTCGTCGGTCTCTGCTGGCTCGAGGAGGGAGAAAATTGGATGGGGCGAGACCCTGAATACGCCGTTCCACTCCCCTCGGCGGAAATCCCGGAGAAGGTTGGCGCCATCAGGCTCTCAGAGGGCTCCGTGACTTTCTTCCCGGCTGAGGGAGCTGAAATCTCTCTCGGCGGAAAACCGCTGACAGAAGCGGTAAAACTCAAGACCGATGCGGATCAGGAAGGCCCGGACATCCTCCAGATCGGCAGGATCAGGGCCTACGTCATCAAACGCGGCAATCAATTTGCGATACGTCTCAAGAATCCCGAGGCTCCGACCCGGATCCGATTCCGGGGCCTCAACTATTTTCCGATTGACCCGGCTTTTCGGGTCCGCGCCACCCTCAAACCCTACCCGGCGCCGAAAGATGTCTCCATTTCCACGGCCGTCGGAATTGATCAGCACATGCTCTGTCCCGGCGTGCTTCGTTTCACAATCAAGGGAAAAAAACTCGAACTCCAACCCTGGATCGACAAGGTGGGACAGAGAGAGCTCTTTATCGTTTTTCGTGACAAGACCTCGGGCACTGAGAGTTATGGCGCGGGACGTTTTCTCTCGGCCCGACTCAATGAGGATTTATCGGTCGTCCTCGACTTCAACAAAGCCTTTTCACCTCCATGCGCCTTCACGGCCTATGCAACGTGCCCGCTGGCGCCACCTGAGAATGATCTTCCCATCGCTATCAGGGCGGGGGAACAACTCGTCCACGGCGGAGGACACTGATGGCAGGCAGCGATAGCAGACTCGACCTCGGGACTCTGCTCCCCGAGTTTCCAATTCGGGAGGAGTGCCTCTACCTTGACCATGCCGCGATTTCTCCCCTCCCCCGCCCTGTCTCGCGGGCGATGCTCGATGCGATCAAACTGAGAGAGAGCGGACTCCAGGAACTGGGGGATTTTTCCGACAGAGCGGCGATGTCCTGCCGCCACCTCGGCGCGGAACTCATCGGCTGCGAAGGTGAAGATATTTCCCTTGTGCCCTCAACCTCGGCCGGGCTCTCCATCATCGCCGGGGGTCTGAGGTGGAAGAAGGGAGATGAAATTCTCCTGGGTGAGGAAGAATTCGCCGCCAACGTGGCCGCCTGGCTCCATCTTGAGAACCGGGGTGTGAAAATCAGGCGTTTCACTCAGAAATCCGGTCGAGTGGATCTCGGAGTCCTGAAGGAGAATCTTTCGCAGAAGACTCGTCTGCTCGCCCTGTCCTGGGTCTCCTATTACAGCGGATGGGTAGCCCAACTGAGAGAAATTTCCAGGCTCTGTCAGGAATTTGGGGCATTCCTCGTTGTCGATGCCATCCAGGGCCTCGGCGCCCTCAAGATGGAAATGCATCAATGGAAACTCGATGCGGTCGTCGCGGATGGGCACAAGTGGCTCCTCGCTCCGGAGGGCTGCGCTCTTCTCGCCACCTCGAACCGACTTCGAGATGCCATGGAGCCCGTACTGGCGGGATGGAAAAACGTCAAACTCTCCGAGGATTCCTATTTTCTGAAGGAGCTGAGTTTCCTTGAAGGCGGAAGGCGTTTCGAGTCCGGCTCGATTTCCATGGTCAGCCTGGCCGGTCTCGCCGCGGCCCTGGATCTGATCTCGACAACCGGAATCGGAGCCATTCAGAGCCGGATCGAGATGCTCAACCGCAGCCTGACCAGGATTCTTCTCTCCCATGGCTGGGAGATTCTCTCACCGGG
>JANTFG010000319.1 GCA_024763555.1 Thermoanaerobaculales bacterium | reverse complement strand
GAGGCGCTGGTCGCCGATGAAAATGTCGAGGTCGCTCAGGCCAACCTGGAGCAGATCTCCAGCCAGCTTCGTCTGACCCGGCGTCTTGTCGAGGTCGGAGAAAATACGGCTGCGGATCTCTCACGCTGGATCGCCGAGGAGGCCTCCGCCCGGCAGAGGCTCATCAAGGCCGAGGGTAGGGCTGGAATCAGAAAAAAACACCTGGCTCGGCTCTGCTTCACCGACGATCTCGGCGCCCTCGAGCCGCCTCCCACGCTCATCCTGCCGGAGTTTTCGGACGAGGACTTTCAGAAGAGGGCCGAGGAAGAACGCCCGGAGATGCTCGCCCTTGCGCACCAGATCCAGGCCTCGGGTCTCCTCGTGGGAGTCGAAAAGGGCAACTGGCTGCCCCAGCTTGATCTCCACGCTCAGTATTACAGACAGAAGGCCGAGTTCCCGGCCCCCGACTGGCTCTCACTCTCCCTGAGCCTCAAGATTCCCATCTATGACGGCGGAAGAACCTCCGCCCGCGTGGCGGAGGCCCGCGAGAACTTCCGGCAGGTTCAGCTGTTGCTTCAGGAGACCCGGCGAAGAATCGCAGATGAGGTTGACGGCGCGCTGATCGCCTGGCGCTCCGCCGTCGCCGGCGAAGATGCGGCGCAGGACCGACTCAAGGCTGCACGGGAAGCCCAGCGGCAGACCGAGCGGGCCTATCGCGTCGGAGAGGCCTCGGCAACTGATCTGCTGGAGACGACGGCTGCCTTTACTGAGGCCCGGACATCGCTCGTCATTTCCCGCGCCCAGCGCGAATACCAGGTCATCGCCCTGCGACACGCGCTCGGCCTCGAAATTTTTCCCGGTCTGGATACCCCTTTCACCCAAACGAGTACGAAGGAGAACTGAAGCGTGCGTTGCAGCTCAATTCTGATCCCATTCCTGATCTGTGCAGCCGGCTGCAGCTCTCCAGCAGAAAAACCGGCTGTTGAGAATTCACGAGCATCTCTCGAGGAGAATCTCAAACCCAGAGAAGTTCGTCTGATCAAAGCTGAAATCCGGGAAGAGAAGCCCTCCCTCGAAGTCGTCGGTGAAATCCGCCCCTTCGACGAGGTGGAGATTTCCTCGGAGGTCGCCGGACGGGTTCAACAGCTCTTTGCCGAGGTCGGAGACCGGGTCAGGAAGGACGCCCTGCTCTGCAAGCTCGATTCGACAACATTCGACCTCTCCCTTCGGCAGGCTGAAGCCGCGCTGGAGGCCGCCCGGGCCAATCTCGAACTTGCCAATAAAGAACTCGATCGGAAAAAGGATCTCGTCTCGGACCACACAATTCCCCAGGCGGATTTCGACAGGGCCAGGGCCCAGGCGGACCTTGCCGAGGCTCAGGTCCGCGAGGCGGAGGCAGCGCGCGGCCTCGCCGAACACCGCCTGAAGATGACCGGAATTCGCGCGCCTTCCCAGGGCGCCGTCACCCGGCGAATGGCCGCCGTCGGTCAGTGGGTCGATGTCGGCCAGCCCCTGATCGAGATGGCCACAGGAAGCAGAATCAAGGTCGTTGCACGGATTCCTTCATCCTGGGCGGAGGAGCTTCAGGGCCTTCGGAGCTTTGATTTTTCTGTCGGAGGAGAACAAGGGATCCGAAAAGCGAAGCTCTTTTCCGTCGATCCCATCATCAACGAAGCTTCCCGCTCTTTCGAACTCGTGGGCGCCGCGCCGGCTGAAGGCATCAAGGCAGGCACCTTCGCCAGAATTCACCTGCAATCCTCTCATGCCGAGAAATCACTGTGGCTGCCGATTGATGCCGTCGTCATTTCAGACACACCCCGGGTCCTGATGGTCCGGGACTCGAAAATCGTGATCCGGCGGGTTCAGACGGGGCTGCGATCGGAGAACAAGGTCGAGATCCTCTCGGGGCTCAGCGAGGACGAGGAGGTCGTCTCCTCGGTCGCCGGACTTTCCCGGGATCTCCCCGTGAAGGTCATTCCATGAGACTGGTCGCCGGGATGGATGGAGCGGAACACCGATGAAACTCTACGAGATCGCCATCAGGCGTCCGGTCTTCACCCTGATGGCCATGCTGGCCCTTCTGGTCTTCGGCATCCTGGGCTATGTGGCTCTTCCGATCAGCCTCCTGCCCTCGCTGGACGTCCCCATTGTTACCATCACCACCCTACTGCCCGGCGCATCTCCGGAGGTCATGGAATCCGATGTCACCGATCCCATTGAGGCCGCCGTCAATACGATCGAAGGAATCAAACAGCTGACCTCCTTCTCGGGGCAGGGCGTCTCAATGATCACGGTGACCTTCAGCCTGGACCGGGAGATCAACGTCGCCTCCCAGGATGTTCGGGACAAGGTGGCCGGCGCCGTCGGCCAGCTCCCCCTTGATGCCGAAGCGCCCGTCGTCCAGAAATTCGACATCAATTCCAATCCCATGCTGTGGTTTGCGGTCTCAGGCCTCGATGATCGGAGCCTCTCGGATTACGCGGAACAGTTCATCAAGCCGAGACTCCAGTCGGTTGCGGGGGTCGGCAATATTTTCATGGGAGGATTCAGGGAACGGATGGTCCGCCTCTGGATCGACCGTGACCGGCTTGCAGCCCACAGGCTGAGCGTTGACGATGTCATTGCCGCCGTCGGCCGGGAGAATCTCGAGCTGCCCGGCGGTTTTCTCGAAGGTGAGAAGACCGAGCTGGCCGTCCGCAATATGGGACTCTTCCAGACCATCGAGGATTTCAACGCGATGATTATCGCGACCGTCGACGGGAAGCCCATTCGCCTTGAAGATGTCGGCTATGCTTCGGACGGCATCGGAGACGAGCGTTCAATGGGGCGTTTCAACATGAAGCCCACGCTGGGGCTCGGCGTGGCCCCACGGGCCGGCGCAAATCTCGTCAATGTCAACCGCGGCGCCATCGCCGAAATGCGGAAGATTTCGAAGGATTTTCCCGAGGGGCTGGAATGGGACGTCGCTTTTGACGGCGCCGAGTATGTCGAGACCTCGATCGCGAACGTCCAGTTCGACATCATCTACGGCGCCATCCTGGCAATACTGGTCGTCTTTGTCTTCCTCCGATCCTGGCGCTCCACCTTCATCGTTTCGCTGGCCATTCCGACCTCCCTCATCGCGACCTTCGGTTTCATGCGGGCGCTGGGCTTTTCACTGAACAACATGACCACCCTGGCCCTGGCACTCTCGGTCGGCGTCGTCATCGACGATGCCATCGTCGTACTTGAGAATATCTTCCGGCACCAGGAGGAGGGCGCAGATCCCTTTCAGGCCGCCATGGAGGGAACAAGAGAGATCGCCCTGGCCGCGATGGCCGCCACCTTCTCCATCGCTGCGGTCTTTCTGCCCGTGGCCTACATGAAGGGTATGATCGGCCAGTTCCTCTTCGAGTTCGGCGTCTCGGTAGCAGTCGCCATCCTTGTTTCCCTCTTTGTCGCCCTGACTCTGACTCCGATGCTCTGTTCCCGTCTGCTCCGGGTCCGCAAAAAACACGGCAGGCTCTATGCCTTCCTGGAAAAGGGCTTCCAGAGACTCGAATCGGCCTATGGCCGGAGCCTGGGCACCATCCTGGAACACAAAATTCTGACCCTCGTCATTACCGGCTGCGTACTGGTCTTCGCATTGTGGGCCCTGATTCCACGTATCGGCGCCGAGTTCGCTCCGGCGGAGGACATGTCGATGTTCATGGTCCAGGTCGAGGCGCCGGTCGGGACTTCGCTGCCCGCGATGGATCGGGCGATGCAGAAGATTGAGCGCAAGGTCTTCGAGCAGCCGGAGATCCTCTCGGGCTTTTCCGCGATCGACCTCGAAGCCCGGGGGGAAGTGAACAAGGGCATCATGTTCTGCAGGATGCTCAAACCCGATGAAAGGGAAGCCCCTCAGGCGGAGGTCGTCACCCGGCTTCGCGGAGAACTTCAGAAGATCCACGAGGTCCAGGCCCGCGTCGTCGAGTTCTCCTTCTACAACATCAGCTCCGAGGGCGCCGAATGGGACGTCTCCTACTCCATCCGGGGGCCGAGCCTGAAGGAGCTGGATCGCATCGGGAAAAGCCTGATCGAGAGACTGAATGCGACTCCCGGCTTCGTCGATGTCGATACCAACCTCGACCTGGAACAACCCCAGCTCTTCGTCCGGGTGGACCGTGAGAAAGCCCACGACCTCGGCCTCGATACGGCCTCCGTGTTTTCCACCGTCTACGCCATGATGGCCGGACGGAAGATCGGCTCCTACAC
>JANTFG010000318.1 GCA_024763555.1 Thermoanaerobaculales bacterium | reverse complement strand
GGTTCAGCTCGAGGAAGAGCGTTGCCGCCTCCTCGACCAGTGCAGGTGCGACGGGGATCGGAAGGAACATCGAGACGACTTCCCGCGGAGAGCGCGATGCGAGATCCGGAATATGCAGGCTGTCGTTGGGAATGCCCAGTTTGACGATCTTGGCCCAGGTTTCGCAGTAGCCCGGCCAGCGCAGGGTTCCCCGAATCATCGTTCGCACATCGTTAAGATGAAAATGATCCCGATAACTCAGGCTGTCGCGGTTCGGATAGGCCTCCAGGGTTCCCACTCCCTCGACCTCCACCGGCCAGGTATGCAGGAAGAGCCTCCGATGGGGCACAATGCGGATCCGTCCGTCCAGCATGTACTGGGCCCCGGCCCTTCCGGACATTGCCACGTTCCACGGATTCCAGGTAATCAGATAATCCATCGGATTCGATTTCGAATCCGCCGCCGGAACACCGGAGCCGAAGGAGCGGAAAGAGAGGATCCTTCCGCCGTCTTTGCGGGCATGGTTCAGGGCTTCCATCGCCATCATGTGGTCGATTCCGGGATCAAGGCCCATCTCCGTCAGGAGCATGACGCCTTTTTCCCTGGCCCACCCGTCGAGTTCCCTGGTTTCGTCGGAGAGATAGGACACCGACACCATGTGGGCGCCGGCATCAACGCAGTTTCGGGCGACGGAAGCCTGAAAGCGAGGCGCCAGCAGGTTCGCAACAACATCGGCGCCCGCGATGACCTTCTTGAGTTCCGGCTCCTCCGTCGCGTTCAGGAAGACGGCCTCCGCCTTTGTGGAAGTGCCGATTCTCTTCCTGGCCTGCTCGACATCCATGTCTGCGACGACGACGTCCCAATTCTGAGCTTCGGCCTTGTCGACCATACGGCGAATGAGATAGGGCGTCGAACGGCCGGCGCCGAGAATGACGATTTTTGGCATCAGAACCTCCTAAGCGCCGAGGGTCGCGACCATGACGGCCTTGATCGTGTGCATTCGGTTCTCCGCCTGGTCGAAAACCCTGCCGGCAGAACCTTCAAAGACCTCGTCGGCAACTTCACGAATCTCGGGATACTCCTTCGCGAGATCCGTTTCCATGTTGTGGAAAGCCGGGAGGCAGTGCAGGAAAATCGTCTCCCTCAGACCGGTGGCCGCCATCAGTTCCGGCGTCACCCTATAGGGTGCCAGTGCCGCGATCCGCTCGGCGATCCTGGCCTCCTCGCCCATCGAGGCCCAGACGTCGGTGTAGATCGCGTGGGCGCCCTCGACACCGGCCTGGGGATCCGCCGTCACCGTCAGCTTCCCACCGGTTTCGCTTCCGATCTCCTCGGCAGCCGCCTGGAGTCGAGCATCCGGCTGAAGGGCGGCAGGCGCCACAATCCGCACGTGCATCCCCTGCTTCACCCCGCCGACAACCAGCGAATTTGCCATGTTGTTTCGACCGTCGCCGACATAGGCCAGCGAGAGACCCTCCAGCCTTCCGAACTCTTCCCTCATCGTCATCAGATCCGCCAGCACCTGGGTCGGGTGCCACTCGTCGGTCAGGCCGTTCCAGACGGGAACACCGGCGTATTCGGCGAGAGTCTCGACCGTGCGGTGAGAGAAGCCCCGGAACTCGATTCCGTCGAAAAATCGCCCCAGAACCCGGGCCGTATCCGCAACGGTTTCCTTTTTGCCAAGCTGGATATCGCCCTTGCCGAGGTACTCCGGATGAGCACCCTCATCGATACAGGCGACGACAAAGGCACAGCGGGTCCGCGTCGAGGGTTTTTCGAAGATCAGGGCGATATTCCTGCCCTCTAAAGCCCTGCCCCGCACGCCGGAACGTTTCTTCGCCTTGAGTGCCAGGGAAAGCTCAAGAAGATCCCGGATTTCCGCACCCGTGAAGTCCATGAGTTTGAGAAAATGACGTCCCTTGAGATTTGCAGCCATTGAAAACTCCTTTGAAGATGCTCGGGCTCCGCCCGAGGCGGATCGCCGAAGCGCATCCTACCGCCGGGAAGCCGCTTTGCCAAGCTGAATTCACGGCTTTTTCAAAGCTGCCCCGGGGAAGTCTCCCGGCGTCGGGGCCTCCCTCCAGGGAGTTCCGGATTTTCGGTCGGCACAAAGGGTGCAAAAGGGCCTTTGGTCCCCGGAATATGGCTTTCCGATTCATGATGGCGCCGGCGCTGTCAAAACGCCACGGGAACACGATCACAGCAGGGCGAAGAGGAACCTGGCGCCCAGGGAGACGGCAATGGCCACAAAGACGGTCAGGGCGGAAATCCAGCCTGTATCCTTCCATCCCAGTTCCCGGGCCATCGCAGCGATCGTGGCCGCACATGGCACGTAGAAAACCACAAAGAGCGTAAAGACCACCATCTGCTCGGTGCTCATCACGGCGCCGAGGTCCTGGCTCCCCAGTGCCTGCACCAGCATGACCAGGGTCAGTTCCTTCCGAAGGATGCCGAAGATCAGCGTCATTCCCACAGCCAGGGGAAGGCCGAGGGTCCAGACCGTCAGGGGCGCCAGCAGCTCGTTGATGAAATGGTCGGCCTGAGCCCATTCCAGGACGGCGAGGAGGACGGATGAAGCAATCAGAACCGGCCAGGCGATGATCAGAAACTCCTTGAGGTTCAACCAGGTCTTTGAAACCAGGCTCTTCATCGAGGGCATTTCCAGATTCGGAATCTCGAGAATCAATCCCGGAGAGCGCCCTTCAAGCCTGGAGGAGAGAACTCGTCCGATGACCATGATGACAAAGATATTGAGAACATAGATTCCCATCGCCCACCAGGGTCCGATAAAGGCCGCCACCAGGCCGTAGATGACAATGGTCCGGGCCGAACACGGGATGAATGCCGCAAGCGTTGCCGTGATCCGTCGATCCCTGCGACTCTCCAGGATCCGCGTCGCCATGATCGCCGGAACACTACACCCGTAGCCGAGAATCATCGGCAGGACCGATTTGCCGTGGAGACCGATGCGGTGCATCAGACTGTCGAGGATATAGGCCATCCTCGGCAGATAGCCCGAATCTTCCAGAATGGCAAGGGCGAGGAGGAAGGGAAGAAGATAGGGCAGGACGATGGTAATACCACCCGCCAGGCCCATGAAGACCCCTCCCACCAGGGCAGCAGGAAGTCCGCCGGGCGTCATTCCGCCAAGCAGACGGGCCTGGAGGAGGTCGAAAAAGCCGACAAGCGGGGCTTCGATCCGTTGTCCGACGCCAAAAACCGTCCAGAAGACGGCGGCCAGCACACCAACCATCACCGGGCCGCCGGTGAAGGGGTGCAGGAGGATCCGGTCGACAACTTCCCTCCACCCGGTCTTCGCCTGGCGTTGGCGAACAACCCTGTGGGCAATCCGATGAGCCAGGGCATGACGGGAACCGGAGATGACTTCATCGGCCGGCCAGCCGTGCTCTTCTTCAAGTTCCCCGATGATCTCTGCAATCCCCGCCCGGGTCCTCTCATCCATCTCGGAGATTCGGGATTCAAGGGCCGGGTCTTTCTCGAGGATCCTGATCGCCAGGAATCGCCGGGGCGTTTCCCGATCCTCAACAACGCCCTCCAGAAGTTCCGAGAGGCGGGCAATGCCGTCCTCGACCTCCCGGTCCAGGTGGAGTTCCCCGCTGGGTTTCTCCTCCAGGTGAGCGGCCCTCAGCGCTGTTCGAAAAAGAGCCTTCAGCCCCCGCCCTCTCCGGCCGATCGTCGGGATCACGGGACAACCGAGTCTCTCGGACAGGGCCTCGGCATCGACTTCCATACCGTGACGCTCGGCCTCATCGATCATGTTCAACGCGATCACCATCGGACGGCGGAGTTCCAGCAGCTGGAGGCTGAGTTCCAGCGAGCGTTCGAGGCGACTGGCATCGACGACATTGATGATGAGATCCCAATCCTGCGAGAGCACATAATCAACGGCGACGCCGATTTCGGGAGAACTGGAACGCAGCGAATACATTCCCGGGAGATCAACGATATCCGTTTCGCGCCCATTGATCAGGGCGCGACTGATGATGTAATTGACGGAGGAACCGGGGAAATTCGCTGTGGCGGAGCGATAGCCCGCGACTGCGTTAAAGATCGTACTCTTCCCGCAGTTGGGCTGACCGGCAAGAAGAAATTTCATCAGTCGGCTGAGTTCTGCTCCGGCGAAGCCGGGACTTCTTCCAGGAGAATCCGTCCGGCAACACCACGACCGAGCGCAACCCGACTGCCGTTGAGCTGAATGAGCACGGGGCCGCGAAATG
>JANTFG010000317.1 GCA_024763555.1 Thermoanaerobaculales bacterium | reverse complement strand
TTTGCTGGAGGAGAGCTCGTTCTCCGACAGTGGAGCTTCTATCAGTGTTGACTGCGAAGCAGGCTCAGGACCGACGATCCGCCCTCGGCGTGCTCCGCGATCTCGGCGTGAAAATGCCCTCTGCTTTCATGTCCCGGGCGGGAGGGGGCCTTTGCGTCCTCCGCGTGCTTTGCGAGAAAATGTCTTCTGCCTTCGGGTGGGTGGGCGGCTCTGCGCCCTCCACGATCTCTGCGAGAGAATGTCCTCTTCTTCCTAATCCGTGAAATCCGTGGTTTGTTTTTTCCTGGGCGGGCGGGGGCCTTTGCGATCTTGGCGGACTTTGCGTGAGAATGCTCCTTCTTCTTTGGGTGGGAGGGAAGCTTGTATCCCGACGCCCTCCACTCGCACCGGCAGGCCGTGAAACGGCCGTCTCCACTGGACCGCTTCGCCATCGGATCAAATTTCAGGGATAATAGGCTGGTAGAGTTGAACTGAGGTTGCTGAGGGAGGTTCGCATGCTCTGTATCCATGACGCCGAGGGAATGCGGGAAGCCGATCGCCATACCATCGAAGATCTTGGCGTACCGGGAATCGTGCTGATGGAAAACGCCGCGACCGGCTTGGTTGAAGCCATCCTGGAAGGCTATCCGGAGGCGGAGTCCGCACTCATCCTCTGCGGCGCCGGGAATAACGGGGGCGACGGCTTCGCCGCAGCCCGCCACCTGTTGATCCGGGGACTCGATGTCCGGGTGCTCCTCTTTGCCCCGGAGAACAGGCTCAAAGGAGACTCCCTGCTCAACTTCAAGGCCGCACGGAACTTCGGTGTCCCGATCGAGATCGTCCCGGATGAGGATCTCGGCGCTTTAGACGAAACAGTCGGGACCTTTAGGCCCGATCTCATCATCGATTCCCTGATGGGCACAGGCCTCAGCCGTCCCCTCGGGGGCCACTACCAAGAGATCGCGGAAAAAATCAACGAATCGGGAATCCCCTGTATTGCCACCGATGTCCCGACCGGCCTCCAGGCCTCCTCCGCTGCCATTCCGGGCGCACTCATCGAGGCGGAGATGACCGTCACCTTCGGCGGGCTCAAGAGATGCCTGGCCCTGCCGCCCGCCTGCGAGTACTGCGGGGACATCGTGATCGTAGATATTGGAATTCCACCGGCTGCCCTCGAGAAAAGCTGCCGTCTGTGGTGGGTCGAGGAGGAGGATGTTGCGCTGATGCTGCCTCAAAGGCCCGATTCGGGCCACAAGGGAGTCTTCGGTCATCTCCTCGTCATCGGCGGATCCCCAGGGAAGTCCGGAGCCGTCAGCATGGCCGCCGATTCGGCGATCGTCGGAGGAAGCGGGCTGGTCACGATGGCCGTTCCGGCGCCGATCCTCGAAAGTGTCGATCTCGGGTGCACCGAGGCGATGGGCTTCGGCCTGCCCTCCGATAAAAAGGGGTGTATCGGCGGTCGCGGGGAACTCGATCCTCTGCTCTCGCGGATGTCGGCGCTCGTCATCGGGCCCGGCATGGGGACCGGAATTCCTGCCCGCCAGTTCCTGGAGGATCTGCTCGGCGACATCGAGCTTCCCATTCTTCTCGATGCGGATGCCCTCAATCTGATGGCCGGACGCCTGGAGGAACTCAGAAACTGTCCGGGTCAGCTGGTCCTGACTCCACACCCCGGGGAACTGGCCAGGCTTCTCGGAACCAGCACGGAGGATGTGCTCTCGGACCGCCTCGCTGCGGCCCGAGAGGCGGCATCTGTTTCCCGGGCTCTGGTTGTGGCCAAGTCCTATCGGACGATTATTGCGGAACCTTCGGGAGAGGCATGGGTCATCCCCACGGGGAATCATCACCTGGGAACCGGTGGTTCCGGCGATGTGCTCAGCGGTCTTATCGGCGCATTTCTCGCCCAGGGGCTGGAAGAACAGCGAGCGGCGATTCTCGGGTCCTGGCTGCACGGACGCGCCGGGGAACTCGGGGGAGAGATCTTTCCCGCCGCCCTTCCGGCCTCCCGACTTCCAGGCTTCATTGCCGAGGCGTGGATGGAGATCTCCGGGTGAAAACTCAACACTCCACCTCACCGGAAGAAAGCATGAAGATCGCCTCGGAACTGGCAACTCAACTTCAGCCCGGCGACATCATCTTCCTCAAAGGGGATCTCGCAGCCGGGAAAACGGTCTTCGCCCGGGGACTCGTGCGGGGCCTGGGAGGAGTCGAGTCCGAGGTGGACTCGCCGACTTTTGTCATTCTCCAATCCTACGAATGTCCGGGAAAAATCAGACGCGTACACCACCTCGATCTCTACCGACTCCGGGAGGAATCCCTGGAGAGTATTGGCCTGGAGGAGATTCTGGCCGAGGAAGGGGCGATTACGATCGTCGAATGGCCCGATGACCGAATCCTGGCTCTCAAAGGCCGACGCCAGCGCCTGATCCGGGTTGAAATCGAGGACCGGGGAGGCCTTGAACGGAGCATCCGAGTCGAGATCGACAGCTGAGCTTTTCTGGAATCCGAGCTGCCAGGCGATTCTCAGCTCGACCCTGTTATAATGTTCCGGTCTATCATATGGAGGTCGTGCAATGAGGTCCTTCCGCCCTTTTTCTATCCTTCTGGTACTCCTGGGTCTGACGGTTTTGCCGATTTCGGCCGAAACTCTGAGCCGGAGCGGAATCCACCTCCGCCTGGACTCCTCCACACCATGGAGCGATGCTGAAAGCGTGGAGGTGATCTGGGAACAGGGCGCCGAAGAAGTATCGATTTCTTTGAAGGCGCCTTCCGAAGTTGAGGCCCTCCTCCCCGGAGGAGTTCTCCTTCGAGGTGGAGAGGACCATGAATTCGGTCCAGTCTCCCCCGGTGAGAACTGGCTCGTCGATCTGCACGGTCTCAACGAGGGAGAGGAAGTTCTGCTGGTTGCGGAGAGAGTTGTTGCAGAACAGCGTTTCCAGAGCCTCCTCCATTTCAAACTTCAGGACGGCCGAATCGTGCATCAAGAGATCCGGGAATACCTGATCCGGCCTGCCGAAACTGATGACTTCGCCAGGAGGGGACGGATCCCCGAAGGCCAGGTTGAACCGGGGTCAGTGTCGGGCCGATCTGGGTCCGGGGCTCTGGTCATCGAATCACTGAATCCAAAGATCGCGGCCACGGCTTTTGCAGAAGACGCTGTCCATCACTCGATTCCTGATGGTCCAACGGCCTGCGGAGATACAGATCACACCTGGGGTGTCAACGACATGTTTCATATCGAATCGGCGCCGGCGGGCGCAACCTCCACCGCCATCACCGTTCATGTCGAAATCACCCATCCTCGAATGGCGGATCTTCAGGTCGGTTTCGGCCGCTCGGACAACCCCTATTCCTGGTATCTCAACTACCTCCTGAAAAACGACGCAGGAGTCAACCTCGATCAGGACTTCACGCAGGATCGATACGGACATAATTTCGCTGCACTGGGTGACGAGGTCAACGGCTACTATATTCTCAGCATCCGGGACTGCCTGGCCGCCGATACGGGAACCCTGACCTATTTCTCCGTTCTGATCGAATACGACACACCAACTTCGATCGACCTTCTCGCAGATACCGTCCAGGTGACGCCCGATCCCGTCGCACCGGGCGACAACGCCACCGTCAACTGGTCGGGCCATGTCGAGGGAACCGGCACGGTTTCCGGCGCCTTCAATACCAATCTCTATCTTTCGACGGACACCAACATCACGACAGCCGATACCTGGCTGGCGACCATCAACGTCGCCTCGGCCACCAACCCGGGTGACACCTTCGGAGAATCTGCCCCGGGCCACACGGTCAGTATCCCCGGAGGACTGTCAGACGGCACCTACTACATCGGCGCGATCGTTGACTCCGGAAACACAATTGCAGAATCCAACGAGGGCAATAACGTCGCATGGGATGGTTTCCAGGTCCAGGCCGCCGCAGACGAATACGATCTCGTTGCCGACAGCCTGACCCCCCAGGCGGCCTCGGTCCAGGCCGGACATACCATCAATATCAATTGGTTCGCTCATCTCTCTGGAACGAGCACCGCTACGCTTTCCTCGGCATTTTCGGTCGGCTTCTACCTCTCAACGGACGCCACAATCACAACCGGCGACATCCTGCTGGACCGGCATAACATCTCAATGTCACTGACTCCCGGCTCTTCCTTCGGCAACAGTGGCGTTATCCTGACGATTCCAGGAGGAACGACTGCCGGGAACTACTACCTGGGGATGATCGTCGATGA
>JANTFG010000316.1 GCA_024763555.1 Thermoanaerobaculales bacterium | reverse complement strand
TCTGAAATACGATTTGTCCGGGCCGTTGTGGCTGCCTTTAATGGGTGCCGAGGCAGCTCTTGGGGATCGGCGGCAACCGTGGGACTGGAAAGGGCAAGTGGCACGGCAGGAGAACCCGGTGGTCGGACTGTCCTGGTTCGAAGCGGCGGCCTATTGTCTCTGGCTGAACTCAACGCGAGGATGGGAGGAGGATCCGAAGTCTGGTCCCTACCGTTTGCCCACCGAGGCCCAGTGGGAGAAGGCCGCGCGGGGCCTCTTTGCCCGGCGTTGGCCCTGGGGCTGTGTGTGGCGGCCGGAACTGGCCATTCATGGCCGGAAACCCGAACTGGAGAGTCTTGCGGTGGTAGTGGAGAACCGGAATCTCAGTCCCTTCGGGGTCCGCGGCATGGCCGGCAATGCCTGGGAGTGGACAGCAACAGAATGGGCGGCCAAGCCCTTTGGGCGAGCTTTGAGCCCGGCGTCTGTCGAAAACACAGACCCAATCGCATTACGAGGCGCTTCCTTCAGCGGCGATCGGCGCTGGCTTCGCTGTGCCTACCGCGTCAGGGTCTTCGCCGGTTACTGGGGCGACTTCGGCTTTCGTTGTGTCCGGGATGTGATATGAGTTTCCCCCTTCTTCCTTCCTCCTTCTCCTCCTTCCCGACAGGGAAGGATCCGATCCGAACTCGGTCGAGATGCTGATTCAAGGAGGGCGCATCGACCCGCGTGTTTTAGGCACTTCCGCTGTGGGGCTCTCAATGAAGTTGACAGCAGCAAATTCGAGTGGTCGCAAGGGTAGAAGCGGCGTCTCGCCGCTTTCAGAGTCCCAAGAATGGTAATTACCATGAAGAACATGAAGGGCATGAAGTTCGGCAGAGAAGGACTTCATGTTCTTCATGGTGAGTCTATTTCGTCTTCTGAAATTCAATGAGGCCGGCAGCAGGAATTTGCGAGAGATTCGGAGAATCTGATCGGGTGGTGCGTGTCTTCACTGATACCGTCGCCTGTCCTTTTCAAAGCCCCGCACGGTCCAAGGTATGACACAGTTTCACGCGGAGAGCGGCCCGTCGGACCTGAGCCTGCTTC
Organism: Thermoanaerobaculales bacterium; assembly: GCA_024763555.1. GTDB lineage: Bacteria > Acidobacteriota > Thermoanaerobaculia > Thermoanaerobaculales > Sulfomarinibacteraceae > JANTFG01. Next base: position 3,162 of record JANTFG010000316.1, on the reverse strand, counting down.
GCAGTCAGAGCTGACAGAGGCTCCACTGTCGGAGAGCCATCTCCTCCAGTGAAGGCATCAGTCAGCAGTCCATCTCTCTTGGTGAGAGGACAACAGGACCGACGACCCCAGAACACACCACCCACCCGTACAAAGAAGAAGGAGCATTTTCACGCCAAGATCGCCAAGGACGCAAAGGCCCCCGCCCGCCCAGAGACATGAAGACATGAAGACACCTTCACGCAGAGATCGAGGAGCACGCGGAGAGCGGGCCGTCGGACCTGAGTCTGCTTCGCAGTCGATGCTGACCGATGCTTCACTGTAGGAGAACGAGTTCTCCTACAGTGAAGACATCAATCAGCGGCCCTCTCTCTTCGTGAGAGGATCGAAGGACCGACCACCGCAAGAACCCCACCCACCCTTCGGAATGATGAATTCGGAATCATGAATGATGAATGGCCCCGCCCATCCCGTGAAAGGAAACCGTGTCCTTTGTTATGCGCCCTGTGTTCCCTGGGCATTCCGGTCCCGAATCCGTTCCCTTCGGAAGCGGATCGCCGGCTGACGCCTTTGGCGGAGAATTGCTTGTATTTCGACGACGAAGTGTCTGCTGGTGTTGGCTGCGAAGTAGCCGGGTCCGAATGCCGCTGTCCTCCAGCGTAACCCCGCGTCCCCTGCGTGAAAAGTTGTGTTCTGCGTTTTGCGTCCTGTGTTCTGGGGCATCTCGGCACCAAACCCGTTCCCGCAGGGGAAGGGTCGTCGTCTCGGGAGTCCGGCTGGAGGAGAGTGTACTTTCCGACAGCCGGCCCTCGGACGACAATGGCTGCGAAGCAGCTGGGGCCGAATGCCCGCATGCCTTCCTGCCTGAGAAAAATCCGTGAAATCCGTGAAATCCGTGGTTAGCCTGCCTTCTGCGTTCTGTGTTTTTGCCTTCCTGTCCTACCTTGGCGAAGCTTGGCGTCCTTGGCGAGAGAAATGTGTTCTTGTGTTCTGTGCTCCTGTGTTTTCTCCTCGGTTGGGTGGGGGGACGTCTTTCCTCGATTGTCTTTCATCACTCGTGTTCTCCCCTCGCTCCTCACCCCTTACTCCTCACTCCACGCCGAGCGAGGTCTCGGCGGGGTTGTAGATCTTCAGGAGTTCACAGATCGTCGATTCAAGTCTTCGCTGTGAAAAGGCGGCGATTTCATCGATGTTTTGTGCGACGAAGGACTCGATCGCCTCTACGGCAACCCGCCCTTCGATGCGGTTTTCTTTCGATTGCGGTCTCACTGCGGTCTCATTTCGACGTGCGGGTGTAGAATCAGAGGAGGAAATGATGGGAGCAGCTTGGAGGGGGGGCGCCCATGCCGACCGTGCTCGTTGTCGACGATAACCCGATGGCTCTGGAATTGGTCAGGGAGGTTCTCGAACCCGAAGGCTACGAGCTTCTCGAGTGCCGGGATCCTCGGGAAGCCATGGGACTGGCATCCGGAGCGGATATCGTCATTCTCGATGTCATGATGCCGGAAATCTCGGGTCTCGAGCTGCTGAAGACGATCCGTGAGGATCCCGAACTCAGGGATCTGCCGGTTCTGATGCTCTCGGCGCTGGACGAGGGAGAGGATCGGGCCGACGGCCTGGAGGTCGGGGCTGACGATTATCTTGGAAAACCCTTCCATCCACGGGAACTGGTGCTCCGCCTGCAGAAACTCCTCGAAGCCCGTCGTCCTTCCGGAGTCTTGCTCGAGGGAGAGCTTGGACATTTTGCCGTCGGCAACATCCTGCAACAGCTGCTTTCCAGCGGAAACTCCGGGCTCCTGGAGCTTCCGGGCGATCCTCCGCTCCGCGTCATGATTCAGCGCTCAAAGATCATGGGCGCCTCGCTGGGCAAACTTGTCGACCGGGAGGCCCTGCTGGAAGCCATCAGCATCCGCGAAGGCCATTTTATCTTCCGCGAAGCGGAGAACAGCGATGTATTGCAGGCTTCGAAAGAAATCCCCCTTCCAGGCCTCATGATGGAGGCCGCCTGGCTGCAGGATGAACTCCGGAAACGTATGGTCTATCTTCCCGATCGTGAACAGAGCCTTGAATTCCGCCCCGGGGAACAGGGAGTTGAACTCCCTGCGGAACTGGCTCAGCTGGAAATTCAGGAAATCGCCGACTGGCTGGCGGCCCATCCCGGTGAAACGAGTAGAGATCTGGAGGATGCCATTCCTCTGGCTCCCCTCAAAGTTCGTTTGGCCCTGGCCTGGCTCGTTGAAACTGAATTCGTCCAGCTTCCGGAATCGACAGGAGCTGAAGAATGAGCCCGGCCTTCAGGGAGATAAATCCGGGAAAGGCGATCGGATACCGTCTGGCAGTTCAGAAAAACCGCGGAGCTGTCTATACCCTCGCCGGGATCATGGCCCTGGCGTCACGGGCCGCAGGGACCTTGGAGGCGGATTATCTCTCGATCCTGATGGTCGTCGGCGCGGCCTTTCTCTCGGTCTTCCTTTTTTCGTTGCTTTCCCGAATCGAGCTGAAAGAGGCCGGCGTCCGTCTTCTCAACTGGAGCTGGATGCTGACGGATGCCTTCCTGATCAGTTGGGGTGTCGCGATCACCGGCGGCGATGCCAGCCCGTGGTTTCCCTGGTATCTGGCCAATGTTTCGGGCGCAGCTTTCGTAGCCAGCAGTGCGACGGCCGTCGCAGTGATGATTCTCGATCTTCTGGGCTACTGCGGGGCCCTCGCTTTCGTGGGCGACATCACCGGTTTTGACGGAACTGTCCTCGTGCCCCTGACCCGCGTTCTCTTTCTTTTCGGCGCCTCCATTTTTTTCCTGCGGGGGATCTCGCTCCTCAGGCATAAGCGGGCGGAAATCAGGCGCATGAGGGATGATGCCCAGACCCAGGTGGAGGAGCTGACCCGTCTGACAAAGGCACTGGATCAGCGGACCCGGGAGCTGGCGGAGGCCAATCTTCAAATCAGTGAGGCGGACCGTGCCAAGAGCCAGTTCCTTGCCAACATGAGCCATGAGCTTCGAACGCCTCTGAATTCCATTATTGGTTTTTCCGAAGTGCTCAGCAGTCGCCTCGAAGAATCCCTCTCCCCCAGGTACCTGAAGTTCCTGATGAATATCAACGAATCCGGTCGACACCTGCTTGGGATCATCAACGATGTTCTGGATCTGTCGAAGATCGAGGCGGGAAAGATCGAACTCAATAT
>JANTFG010000315.1 GCA_024763555.1 Thermoanaerobaculales bacterium | reverse complement strand
GGACTTGTTTCCAGTGCACGGCTGATCGCAGCGCCGGGCGTGGAGGATGAGATCGAAGGAATTCTCTCCGCTCATCCCCGGGATGAGAGACTGGTCGTATTCCGGGGCGAGGAGAGACGGCAGGCTCTTTCGGAATGCTCCCTGGCCTGGACGGCCTCGGGAACTGCGACTCTCGAATGCGCTCTGCTGGCGGTTCCCATGATTGTCGGCTACCGCCTCAGGGCTTTCTCCTGGTTCCTGGCCCGGATGCTGGTCGACGTTCCCCACGTCGCGCTTGTCAACCTCATCGCCGGCCGCTCACTTGTTCCCGAGTTGTTGCAGAATGATTGGAATCCGCGGCGTCTTGAGGAAGTGACGCGTCGACTCCTTGGAGACGGGCTCAAGGAACAGCTTGAGGGCCTTGCGGTTGTTCGAGAGAGGCTCGGAGAGCCGGGGGCCTCTCGTCTGGCTGCGGAAGCGGTACTCGAACATTTGGCGCGGCCACGCTAGAATCTGCGACGGAGGGGCTGTGAAGGATCAACTTCGACAGGCTGCCGATCTGTGTGTCGGTATGATTTCATTGGGCTGCGCCAAGAACCTGGTGGATGGGGAAGTCATGCTTGGGCATCTCCAGACCCGGGGAGTTCGGATTGTATCTGAAATTGAGCATGCCGACGTCATCATCGTTAACACCTGCGGCTTCATTAATGATGCGAAACAGGAGAGCATCGAGAATATCCTGGAGATCGCCGAGAAAAGGCGGCAGGGGTCGGTTCGGCGGCTGGTCGTCGCCGGGTGTATGGTTCAGGCCTATGCGGAAGAGCTTCAGCGGGAGATCCCGGAAATCGATGCTTTCGTCGGTTTAGACGAGCTTGACGAGATCCTGAGTGCGGTTCGGGGAGAGATGGCGGAGCATCTTCCCGATCAGCGAGGGGCGATGAAACTCTACGATTCTTCGGCGCCGCGACTGCTTTCGACCGGCGCCTCTGCCTATCTCAAGGTGGCCGAGGGCTGCAATAATCCGTGTGCCTTCTGTCACATTCCGGCGATGCGCGGCAGCTTCCGTTCGCGGAGCATCGAAGATATTACGGTCGAGGCAAAGCAGCTGGATCGCCTTGGGATCCAGGAACTGAACCTCATTGCCCAGGATACGACTCGCTACGGGGAGGACCTGGGGCTGGGGTGTGGAGCGCTCCGTAGACTGATCGAGTCCCTGTTGAGGGAAACGCAGATCCCCTGGATTCGTTTCCTCTATGCCTATCCTGCGACCCTTGACGAGGGCCTGTTTGAGTTGATGGGCTCTGAGAGTCGCTTTCTTTCCTACCTGGACATTCCCCTGCAGCATGCCGATCGGGGGGTGCTCAAGGCGATGCGGAGGGGAGGGGATGCCTCGAGCTACCGTCGGATGATCGAGCGGGCGCGATCGCTCGTCCCGGATCTCTGTATCCGCACGACGATGATCGTGGGCTTTCCCGGCGAGGACGAGGCAGCTTTTGAGCGCCTTGAAGATTTTATTCGCGAGATTTCATTCGATCATCTGGGAGTTTTTTCATACAGCTGGCAGGAAGAGAATCCCGGCGCCGAGCTTGGTGACCCCATCTCTGCCGAGCTGAAAGCCGAGAGACTTTCGCGACTGATGGAGATTCAGCAGGGGATTTCCCAAGAGCGAAACGCGGCGCTCGTCGGCAGGAAGATGCAGGCTCTGGTTGAGGGGCCTCTCGAAGAGATGGAACTCCTGACGAAGGCCCGTCTCCAGGGTCAGGCCCCGGAGATCGACGGGCGTCTTCTCATCAATGACGGTGAGGCGCCGACGGGCGCCCTGGTCGAGGTGGAAATCACCGAGGCTCATCCTTACGATCTGATCGGATGCTCGCAAGGCGTGATCCGCCGGGGGCCGGTGAGTCTGCCCCTGCTGGGAAGTCGCTGATGGAGATTCTCAGAGATCCGCTTGGACGCGACGATTTTCCCGCCCAGGCTGTCGTGTCGATCGGGAATTTCGATGGTGTTCACCTTGGACATCGCCAGGTCATCAGCGAGAGTATCGCCCGTGCCCGGGAAATCGGGGCCCCGGCGGTGCTGCTGACCTTTGAGCCCCATCCGGTGGCCGTACTCCGCCCGGAGGAAGCTCCGCCGCTTCTGATGAAAATGGAGCAGCGTCTGGAGCTTTTCTCAACATTCGACCTCGATGCCGTGGCCATCATCCCCTTCACCAACAAGGTTGCACGGATGGATGCTCTGAGCTTTATTCGCAATGTCCTGGTGGAGCGTTTCCGGGTTCGCGAGGTGTACACGGGCGCCAATTTCAGGTTCGGAATGAACCGCGAAGGGGATGTTGAACTCCTCCAGATCCTTGGGCAGGAACTGGGGTTCCGGGCGGAGGCATGGCCGACGGTTCTGGTAGATGATGCGCCGGTTTCATCGACGAGGATCCGAAGTCTGGTGGCTGGAGGAGAACTTGAATCGGCGTGGAAACTTCTCGGGCATCCCCATTTTGGGGATGGGAAAGTGCTGCTCGGGAAACGCCTTGGGAGGAAACTTGGCTTCCCAACGATGAATATTGCGCTGGAGAAGGTGATGATGCCGGCCGAGGGTGTTTATATTACCGCAGTCCATATTCCCTCCTTCCAGTCGATATTTCAGTCGGTGACGAATGTCGGAGTCCGACCGACGGTGTATGAGAATTCCGGCGTCACGATTGAATCCCATCTGATGGATTTTACGGCTGATGTCTACAACGAACGGGTTCGCATTTTCTTTCTGCGTCGGCTCCGCGATGAAGAGGTGTTTAACTCGACGCTCCAGCTTGTGGCGCAGGTGCGGCGAGATGTCGAGGAAGCGCGACTCTGGTTTTATAGTCATCCTATTGACAGCATTCCCCTGGTCCGTCGCTGATGTCTCCTGTCGTGCTCGTTATTTCAGGCCTGCTTCTGTGTGCTGCGCTTTCAGCGCTTTCCCTGTTCTGGTGGATGGATCGTCATGAACTCCGATCGGGATTTTTCGCACTGATCGTCCTCCTCTGGGGGGCCTTGAGTCTGCCGATTGCTTCCTGGTCGTATCGGAACACCTCTCAGCTCTTCAGTGCGGAGGGAGTGCTGTATCGGAGTCTCCTGGAGATTCTGCTCCTTCTCCCGGGCTTGCTCCTGGTCTTCGGCGCGAAGCGCTTCTTCGAGGGGCCTGTGGACGGATGGCTGCTCGGAAGTCTCGCGGGCTTCGGGGCAGTGTCGACAGCATTTCTCGCCCCATCATCGATCACGAAGACGGTTCTTCTCCAGGCTCATTCGCCCTTCTTTCCGGCCCTGCTCCTCGGTATTTTTCTGGAGATTCTGGTGCCTGCGTGTATTGGGAGTAGTCTGGGTTACAGCCGGGTCAGCGGGGGGCGAAAGATGGCCATCCTCTATTTTCCTCTGGGCCTTCTTGTCGGTTTTGGGATCAAGGCGGGTAGCCTGCTGCTTGTTCTGCATTTCGGAAAGACGGCCCTGGCGGTCCTCCCGGTCCTGGCGCCGGTCGCGTGGCTCGGTCTTCTCTTCTTCTGCCTGAGCTTCGAGGCCCAGGTGCTTGGAGATGAGCTTCGCGAGGAAGTGGAATTCAAAGTCCTGCCGGAATGGATCCTGGAGGTCTTTCCTTTTCGCCGTCGCCGAATTCGCGGAGACTGGGGTGCGCGACTCGCTGAGCGAAGGGTCCTCAATGAAATGGCGGCTCATCTCGCATTCCGAAAGCGCGCTCTCCGCCGGATCTCCGAAGAGCATGCGCTTGACGGCCTCGAGATCGTCCGTCTCAGGGAGGGCTTGAAGACCCGACTCGAGGCCGTGGAATATCCGGGCGGAAACTGAGCCGGAATCTGCCGGGGTTGCCCGAGGATCGCGGCAGGATCAGAAGTCGAATTCCAGCTGGCCGTGGGATGGATGTGGGCGGTGCCGGGCTTCGAGCAGGAGGAGGAATTTCTTGATGACGAGTCCTCCCCTGAATCCGGTCAGAGAGCCGTCGGCGCCGACGAGGCGATGGCAGGGGATGATGATGGGAATGGGATTCGCCCCCGCGGCGGCACCGACGGCACGGGCGGCACGTGGACTCCCGATGACGCGGGCGATCTCGCCGTAGCTGAGGGTGCGCCCGTAGGGAATTTCCCGGAGTGCCTTCCACACCTTCAGTTGAAACTCGGTGCCCTCCGGTTCGAGGGGCAGGTCGAAATCGAGGCGGGCGCCCTTGAAATACTGGTCAAGCTGGCGTCGGAGGGCGTGGGTCTTCAGCCGGCTCTT
>JANTFG010000314.1 GCA_024763555.1 Thermoanaerobaculales bacterium | reverse complement strand
GAGAGATCCTCGGCTATTTTTCTCACCCGGATGATCGTGAGGGAAAGGTCTACGTCTTCCCCCATATCTTTGCTGAAGTCATGCAGAAGTACATCGAGGCCTACGGTGTCACTGAGAAAGATTTCGCCTATGTCTCGGCCCAGGAATATGCCAATGCCCAGTTCAATCCCTACGCCCAGATGCGGGGCATCGAGGTATCGCTGGAGCAGGCGGCTCAAGCCGAAGGCCGGAATCGCTATATCGTCGAGGGTTTGCCCCTGAAAACCTACGACTGCTCGCAGATTACCGACGGTTATGCGGGAATGATCCTGGCGACGGAAGAGGGCCTGTCCCGACTCGGGGTTTCCGGGGCCGATTGCGTCGAGATTGCCGGTTACGGTCAGGCCACCGATCGACTCGGCACGGCCGGAAGAGACGTCCTGCATCCTGCGGGCGCCTATCGGGCGATGCAGGCGGCCTATGACATGGCGGGGGTCTCCGCCGAAGACATCCGGGTTGCGGAAATTCACGACTGCTTCACTGTGATGGCCGGATTGGGCACCGAAGTCCTCGGCAAAGCGAAACCGGGAGAGGGCCTCTTCTACTGGAAAGAGGGCAAAGCTGCGCCAAAGGGCGAGTGCGGGATCAACACCTCCGGCGGCCTGATCGGCAAGGGACATCCCATCGGCGCCTCCGGGGTCGCCATGGTGGGCTGGGCCGCCTGGCAGCTGCTGGGCAGGGTTCCGGAGGAACTGCAGGTTCCGTCAGCCGAGCTGGCGGCGACCTTCAACATCGGTGGGCCGATCTGCGCCTCGGTCTGCACCGTACTCAAGCGGGGCTGATTGATGGCCGAAGAGATCATTCCGCGTCGGTCCGGCCACCTGGAACTCGGCACTCAGAAGATCTGGTGGGAATACCATGGAGAGGGAAAGCGGGAAACCATCTGTCTTCTCAACGGCCTGGCGATGCACACCCGGGCCTGGTACAGTTTTCTGCCCCGGCTCACCGACGCCTACGACGTCATCCTCTACGATTATCAGGGGCAGGGACAGAGTTCGAAGGACGATATTCCCTACTTCATCCCGGACTTTGCGCGATATCTCTGCCTGATTATGGATGAACTCTCGCTGTCCAAGATTCACCTGATGGGAATCTCCTATGGAGGTTTCATCGGCCTGGACTTCGCCCGTCTTTACCAGGAGCGGCTCCATACCCTGATGCTTTCCGGGATTCTGCTCTCCCACGAGAAGCTCTTTTCGATGTATCAGGACATTTCCCTCCGCTTCTATCGCGGCTCCGAGGAGAGCTTCGAGCTGTACACCCACTACATGTACGAGAAGATCTTCGGCGAGGCCTTCGTCTCGAAGCTGACTGATGAACAGCTGGGAGCGATGCGGCAGCGTTTTTTTGACCGCTACATCAAGCATCGTCACTGCCTGATCCGCCTGACCGAGGCCCAGAATCCATTCTTCGGCGGCCTGGACGAGCATATGGAAGGCTATCGGGCCATCAAGACGCCCACCCTGATGGTGGCGGGTTCCCAGGATCGGGCCATTCCGCTGTGGCAGCAGAAGAAGATCTGCGAGATCATCCCCGATTCCCGCTGGATAGAAATCGAGGGTGCCGGGCACGTCGTGTATCTGGAACGGCCGGACGTCTTCTTTCCTCTGATGCGGGCCTTCATGCAGGCACGTTCGACGGTTTTCGAGGCGCCGCTCGCGTGAGTATCATCGCCCACCGGGTGGAAGGGGAGGGGCCTCCGCTCCTCCTGCTCAACGGGATCGCCATGAGCATTGTTTCGTGGGGGCCGATCGCAGAGGGCCTGGCACAGCGTTTCCGGGTCATTCGATGTGATCTCCGCGGCCAGCTCATGTCCCCGGGGGCGCGGGCGGGCCTCAGCGCACACCTTCGGGACCTCCTCGCCCTGCTGGATGATCTGGAGGTAGACCGGGCCCATGTTGTGGGGACCTCCTTCGGCGGCGTCATCGGCGCCCTGCTGGCGGCTCGCTTTCCCGGGCGAGTCGAAAGCCTCGTTTCCATCGCCTCGACGGCCGCATTCGACAGGGGCATGGCCGTCGAAATCGGAAGGTGGCGCATCGCCTGCGAGGAAATTCTGGAGGGCGCCCCGGGCAGCCGCCTGGCCGAGATCATCGAGCCGGCCGCCTACTCGGAGACGTATCTGGAAAGCCACCGCGAGGAGCGCGCGCGGTCCCGGAAGGCGATGGAGGCCCTGCCGAACACATGGTTCGCCGATCTGATCACCCTGATGGATTCCACCCGGGGAGTCGACCTTGAGGCGGAAATAGATCAGATCCGCTGCCCCACCCTGATCGCTGCGGCGCAACAGGACGCCTTCATCCCGCAATCGCGTTGCCGGGCACTTGCGGAGAAGATCTCAGGGGCTCGTTTCGAGATCATCCCGGGCGCCGGCCATGCCGTGGTCGTTGAGGATCCCGAGGGTGTGCTTCGATTGATTCGGAGTTTTCTTCGGTCGATTGGGTAAATCCGACCCAGGCTGACGGGCGGGAGCAGCAAAGCTTGCGGGAGCCGGAGCATGATATCCGGAACCGGATCGGGGGCCGGCGCCGGCCATGCCGTCGTTGTCGAGAAGCCTGAGGCTGTTCTGGACAGTGTCGAGAATTTTATCTGCCCGTGATCGTGGATGAGTGCGAGTGGAGTCGCGGGCTCGATGAAGGATGGCGGGTGGAGCGCGGATTTCAAACCACCCGCCCAGAGGCAGAACACAGAACACATTTTCACACAGAGATCGCGGAGCACGCGGAGGGCGGGTTCTCGGTCCCGAGCCTGCTTCGGAGTCGGAGCTGCGAGGAAGCTTCTCTGTCAGAGAAGAAGCTCTCCTCCAGCAAAGGCATCCGTCGGCGGCCCCTCTCTCTTCGTGAGAGGGCAGAAGGACCGACGAGGACAAGGAACACCGATTTCGTTATTTGAGAAGCTGCCTGCCTTCCCAAAGGCTGGAAGCAGTGTTCACGCGCCCTCCAGAGAGAAGAAAGCTCAGGCGCCGCCAGGAGCCTGGCATTCGTGGGAAAACTGTCGGAGATTTGTCTTGACTAAATTTAGTCAATAGATATTATCTAAATATGGATATTCGTTTTCGACACCACAATTCACACCTGGAAGCGCCCGATCACTTCCGAAATCTCGATCCGCAGCTCAGGGCGATTCAGGGACTGGTATTTCAGCATCGACCCGAGCTGTTGCAACGATTGCCGCAGGATCGACCTGGTATCTACATCCTCGGTGGAGGCCGACAGGTCGGCAAGACGACTCTGTTGAAGTTGTGGATGGCCGACTTGCTTGATGAGGGAATCGCTCCAGCCTCGATACGCTATTACAGCGGCGAGCTGATCGACGACTATCATTCACTCCTCCATATTATCGAGGAAGCGGTCGGGGAGATGCCGGCCGATGACAGCGGCTGGTTGATCTTGGACGAGATCAGCTACATCAGGGGGTGGGACAGGGCGATCAAGTATGCGGCGGATGCCGGTTTGCTCGAAAATATTCATCTGTTGATTACGGGTTCCGACCTCGCCCTGATGCGCACTGCCAGAGCAAATTTTCCCGGTCGGAGGGGTGGGAATGAGATTGTTGACTTCCATCTCAGACCGCTATCTTTTTGTGAGGCCTTTGTACTCGAACACGGCGAGGAACTTCGTGCCGAGGCTCTCGATGCGGCTGCTCCGGAATCTTCCCCGGCGGTCGACATTGTCTTCGAGGCATTTGACCGCTATCTCATGCACGGCGGATTTCTCACGGCGATGAACGATATCGCACAGGACGGGAGAATTCACAGGGCGACCCTGGCGACCTACTCCGACTGGATCCGGGGAGATGTCCTCAAGAGAGGAAAGTCCGAACATTATCTCCGAGAGATTCTCGCCGCTTTGCTGCGCCGGATGGGAAGTCAGCTCACATGGAATTCCCTGGCCCGGGAACTCTCCATCGATCATCCAAAGACCGTCGCGGACTACATGGAGCTTCTCGGGTTGATGGATGCGGTCTTCATCCAGCCCGCACTCGTGGAGGATCGACTCTTGGGCGCGCCCAAGAAGGCGCGGAAACTCATGTTTTTCGATCCATTTATCCACCATGCGGTACGGGCCTGGATTGAGCCGGTTTCCGATCCATTTACTCAGCAGATCGAGCCCGCCGTGAAGGACACGGAACAATCCTCCCGCCTCGTTGAAGCCGTGGCTGTGACCCATGCCGCGCGATTCTGGCCCACCTATTACATCAAGGCTGAGGGGGAAGTCGACCTCGCTTGTAT
>JANTFG010000313.1 GCA_024763555.1 Thermoanaerobaculales bacterium | reverse complement strand
GGTTCAGGGTTTCGATATCGGATAGAACGTGTTCAAAACGGTAATCTCCCGTGTCAATCAGCTGATGCGCCAGTGCATAGAACATGAAAGCATCATCGGAATCCGGAGAATGTGCTACTCGAATCAGGGTCATTGGGCCTCCGCCGGGTATTTTCGATCCGTCTGGACGGACCGGAAGCTATGATAGCGCAGACCGAGAATGTTACACTCGATTCCCGGCCACAAATTCGGCCCACGGAGTCATTCATGAAAAAAAGCATCCTCATCCTTCTGCTTCTCCCGACCTTTGTCGCCCCCCTGTTCGGCGCCGACACCTATCGCATCCTCCTGGTCAATGACGACGGCGTCGATGCACCGGGAATCGCCGCGATGGCCGCAGCCCTGGCAACTGATCCCTCGATCGAGGTCACGATCGTCGCCCCGACCGAACAGCAGAGCGGGAAAGGCACAGCCCTGACCATCCATGCGGATCTACCGCTCCGTCCCCACCAAAAGATCGCGGGCTTCCGGACATGGTCTGTGGACGCAACTCCGGCAACCACCGCCCGGGTCGGTCTCTCGGTCGTCCTTGCGGACAATCCGCCGGATCTCGTCATCTCCGGAATCAACAAGGGCGAAAATGTCGGCCGGATCGCCTGGTATTCCGGGACCGTCGGCGCCGCGCGCGAAGCCGTTCTGGCTGGTTTTACATCCATGGCCGTCTCTCTTCAGCTCAACTGGGCCGATCCTCACCCGGCTTTCGAGGATGCGGCACGATGGGTAATGCCGATCATCCAGGCTCTGCGAGACAACCCCCTGCCCAAAGGGGTTTACCTCAACGTCAATGTTCCCCAGCCTCCGGAGAGCATCAGGGGATACCGACTCTGCCGCATGGGCCTTGAGGCGCCACAGGTCGCCGGCTTTAGGGTTCTTCGGGAGGAGAATGGTGTCCGCTATCTCAAGAGTCGCTGGGCGCCGGCTCACGGAACAGACCCGGGCTCGGATGTCGCCGCCCTCCATCAGGGATGGATCAGCATGACCCCCCTGCACCTGGACTCAACGGATTACCGGGCCTTCCCGAGGTTGGAGAATCTGATGAATCTCGAGCTTCCCGCACAAGGAGAGCGCGGCGACGACACCGCAGGAGCTGCGGAATCAGCACAGCAGTAAAGGACCCTGCTGAGCGAAGGCCACCCCTGTTTGCTGCCGCTCCGACCGCAGCGATACCGGACTCTCCGCCCCTCGCCGAGGGCAAAGCTCTCGATCTTCGCACGGTCGGAAGCTCTGGAAAGGTCTCCTCAGCGGGCTCTTGATCCCCGAATCATAGCCCCACATCATGAATCGAAGGGACGGGAGATTGACAGCTCCGTCCGCAGGTCCTAGAGTGATGAACCCGGCTGGGTCTCAACCCGCCGATCGAGGAGGAAGAATGGCCCGTCGTATCACACGGAAGCAGTTGAAAAAGAATGATGAATTCGTCTCCACCATGGATACTCTCGTCCGGAAGTTCAGCGACTACTGGAAACAGACCGTCATCGGCCTGGGAATTTTTCTGTTGGCCGTCTTTCTCTGGTGGCTCTTCAGCCAGTGGTCCTCCTCCCGCCAGGACAAGGCCTCCGTCCTGCTGAATTCGGCGGTCGAAGTATTCCAGACCGCAAAGACCGACGGGACTCCGACCGAGAAGGTACGAGCGGCCTTCGAGAAGGTCATCAGCACCTACAGCAGAACCGACCAGAGCGATATGGCACGGCTCTACCTTGCGAGGCTGGACCTGGATGCAAACAAGGTCGACGAGGCCCGCGCAACCCTTGTCAAGATCAAGAACAGGCATCAGGGAGACGCCATCGGAAGAGTCGCAGCACTGGATCTTATGCACCTTCAGATCAGCTCGGGCCAGGGCGCCGAGGTGGCCAGGGAACTGGAAAAAATGGTTGTGGGGAGAGACAAGACCCTGCCTCGTGACACCGCGCTTTTCGAATTGGGACAGGTGTATCTTGAAGAGCAGAAAAACGAGCAGGCCCGCGAGTACTTCCAGAAGATTGTCGATGATTTTCCGGACTCCCCCTATGCAGCGAAGGCCAAAGAGAAAATCCAGTCCCTCGGCTGAGACCTGGTAGGACTGATGTCTTTCACCGAGAGCATCGCCCGCAAGAGAGACGGTCTGGAACTGGCCGAATCGGAAATCGCATCCTTCGTTAGAGGCGCCAGCAGTGCTGAGCTTCCCGTTGAGCAGCTGGCCGCAATGCTGATGGCAATCTGCATCCGCGGGATGACGGAGCGGGAAAGTGCCGATCTGACCCGGGAGATGCTGAACTCAGGCGATCAGTGGAATCTCGCTGAGGATATCCCTGAGGCGGTCGACAAACACTCCACCGGCGGAGTCGGGGACACCGTGTCGCTGATATTCGCCCCTCTGATGGCTTCGGTGGGCGTACCGGTGGCCATGATGGCGGGGAGAGGCCTCGGTCATTCACAGGGGACCCTGGATAAACTCGAGTCCATTCCCGGTTTCAAGGTTTCCTGGGACCGCAAGGGCATGCTCTCTCTCATCGACAGCTGCGGAGCGGCGATTGTCGCCCAAACCGAGGAGATTGCCCCGGCTGACCGAGTCCTTTATGCCCTGAGAGATGTCACCGGCACCGTACCCTCTCTCCCTCTGATCGTTGCCTCGATCATGTCCAAGAAGCTGGCACTGGGCGCTGGAACCCTCATCCTGGATGTCAAGTGCGGCCGGGGGGCATTCCGAAAAAATATCGAAGACGCCAAATCACTGGCTCTGGCTTTGAGATCGGTCGCCCGACGCTCCGGCGTCAGATGTCAGGCCCTGATTACGGAAATGGACCAGCCCCTCGGACCTTTCCTGGGGAACGCCGTCGAGGTCAGAGAGGCCCTCGAGGTCCTCTCCGGCAGGGGCTCCCTTCGACTTCGTGATCTCAGCCTGCGCCTCGCCGAAGAGAGTCTTGTCCTCGCCGGCCGGGATCGCGGGGAGTCCGCCGAGACACTCCACAATGCCCTGAATTCCGGAAAAGCCCTGAAAAAATGGGAAGAGATCGTCAGGGCCCACGGGGGTGACCCCGACCCCGACCTTCTTCCGAAACCCGAAGAGATCATCGAGGTCCGGGCGGCCGCCGACGGCTTCCTCCGGAGCATCGACGGGGAGAGCCTGGGTTGGTCAACCGTTGAGATCGGTGCCGGTCGACGAAGGCAGGACGAGCCGATTGATGATGCCGCCGGTCTCGAGGTTTGCGCCCGCCTGGGGGATTCCATCGTCCGAGGACAGACCGTGGCAAGGATTCTGGTCGGTCGGCGGAAGGTCGACCTTGAAGCCTTGAAGCTCAAAGTCGAAAAGGCCTTCGAAATCGGGAAAGAAGAGATGTCTCCGCCGCCGCTGGTCTACGGCCCGCCCGAGGATCTCGACTGAAAGGCATCCGGGATCCGAGGCAGGGTCCGGAACGGGAACCGCAATCCGGAGCAGGAGCAGGAGCCGAATCCGGGGACGGAGTGCCCGAGCAGAGGGCGGGAACCGGAGCAGGAACCGCAGCCGCAGCCGTATATCCGGAGCCGCAATCCCGAACCGATGCGATCTTGGCTTCCCGGCTGGAACAGTTCGATCGCCCATTGCGCCTGGGACTGTCGCTGATTCTGACCCTGATTCTGCCGCTGTCGTTGAACCTGCCCCTGGATCCGGAGCGGCAAACCGAGGCCGGAGTACCACCCTCAAATCCGATCCTCGAAAGCTCAACGGAGACATGACAGTGCTATAATCACACTGGCAAGATCATGAGCGGGAGGAAAACCAAAATGAGATTGCTCTTATCCCATATGCCTGTGTTTCTCATTGTCCTCGGGCTCTCTGTCCCATCCTTATCGGCGATAGAAGTCTCGGGAGCGACAGGTAAAATCGACTCGGGATCGAGCTCATCCGCTGGCGCCCGGGTCCAATGTGATGATGGAGACGCGTGTACGGAGGACTTCTGGAACAGCGAAACCGGGCAATGTGAAAACCCTCCGGTCGACTGCGATGATCTCAATGCCTGCACAACAGATTCATGCGACCCCTCAACCGGCTGCCGGAACACGACCATCGACTGCGACGACCTCAACGCATGCACCACCGATTCATGCGACCCCTCGACCGGCTGCCAGCACACCACCATGGACTGCGACGATCTCGATGCCTGCACCACCGATTCATGCGACCCCTCGACCGGGACCTGTCTGCACCCTCCCACGAACTGCGACGATCTCAACGCCTGCACCACAGATTCATGTGACCCCTCGACCGGCTGCCAGTCCACGAC
>JANTFG010000312.1 GCA_024763555.1 Thermoanaerobaculales bacterium | reverse complement strand
AAAGCCCGAACCGCAAGGCGAACCTCGTGCGTGATCGACTGCCGCAGCGCCGCCAGTTGGGCCTCACTCCGGTCCTTCTCAAAACGGCTCTTGGCCAGATCCGCCCTGGCGGCAGTATTTCCCAGCGGCATCGTCAGATTGAGTCCCAGCGTCCACTGCGGGTAGTCCAGCCGAACAATCTGGTCAAAGGAATCATTAAAGCCGCCCGCGATCTTGGTCACCTCACCGGTCGCCGGATTCACGCTCGTCAGACTTCCACCGAGCCCGCCGAGGCCGTAGGTCGCCCTGAGATCCAGCTGAGGCAGGAGGGCATTGCGTGCCAGCTTGACATTGAGATCCGAAAGCTCAAGCCCGAGTTTCTGTCTGAGAAGCTCCGATCGATTTCGGAGGGCCTCTTTCATGCTCTTCCCCAGGTCCGCTGCGATGGCCTCAAACTCGTACGAATCGGTCGTCCTGATGGACAGATTCCACTCCCCGGCTGTCTCGAATCCCAGGACTTTTTTCAGTGCATCTTCGGCGTTGTCCAGGGCGTTTTCGGCAAGAATCACATCCTGCCTTCTCGCCGCGACGCTGGCCTCGGACTGGACCTGGTCGATGGGCGCCGAGGTCCCGACGCGAATCCTCTCCTTCGTCTCATCGAGAAGCTGTTGGGCGAGATCAAGGGAGTGCCGCTTGACATCGACCGCGACCTGGGCGGCCTTGAAATCCCAATATGCCTGATCAACCTGCTGGAGAACACCGACGACCTGGAGCTTGAGATTCTCGGCCGCCTGTTTCCGGGAGGTCCTGGCGATGACGATTCTGGAACGGGACACCAGGGTGCCGAAGTTCTTCAGGAGCGGCTGCGTAAAGTTCGCGGACAGGCGCGTGAACCAGCTGGGATTGAGAAAATAGAACTGTGAGTTCGTTTCCGTCCTCCTGCTCGAAAGATCCAGACTGAGGTTTCCACCAGTCGGGATCACACTCGAAAGCCCCAGAGAAAAGCTGGTATTTCGGCTGATATTGACCTCGGCTCCATCCAACTGAGAGGCAGCAGGCGATTCGGTGTAGTCCCCTGAAACACCAAGCTTGAAACTGGGATCAAAAGTGGCCGAGGCCCCCGAAACACCGGTGTCCGAAATCGCAAGATCGTAGCGACCGACGAGGAGATCAAGATTCCGTTTGAGGGCGATCTCCCGGGCCGTCTTCAGATCAAGGTCGAGTTCTCCACCCTCGGCTGAAACGGACATGCGATCCTCGGCAGGCCCCGCTTGGAACTCGCCGCCGAAGAGGGCGCCGGAGATGACCAGGGTTAAAATCAACAGGCTGGTGCAAATTTTCATTGAGCTCATGACACCTCCAACCGGGACGACCGGCATTCTCCTAAGATTACGCAGTTCTGATACTCCGGTTCTCGATTTTCACAACATTCGGATCTTGCCCTTGAAGATGTAGACCTGAAATGCGATGTCGGCCTTGGCCATCAGCCGCTTCATTTCAGCCATCGGCAAAGCCGGCAGCTTGTCATCTCCGGGATCACCGTAGAAGAAGGCGACGGTTCGCCCCCGAACCTGGATTGGAAGGACCAGGCAGGTCGAGGGTTCGGGAGGACCCATCGCGAAGATCAACTCCTTGTTCCGCGACATCGGGGGGAGGGGGCCAAGCCAGAAGGGCGTTCCCTGCATCAGGGCCACAAAAACAGACGGCTCCTCTTTAGGAATCGCGATCGCCCGCACCGCGGTTTCATCAACGCCCTCGCCCTCACCCCGCCAGCCGACAATGACATCCTTGCGGATACTGAGGAGCATCCGTCGCGCAAAGTAGGGTCGAGAAAAATAGAAGAGCGCGTCACCAATGTCATCACGCATCTCCGCGCTCTGCAGGAGTTCCGCCGCCCGCGCAAGCCGAATCTCGACATCGAGATCTCGATCATCTTCCCTGGAAATGTCGCTTTCCACCGCGGTCGGCAGTGGTGGAGGCGTAGGAATTTTCTCCTCCTCGCCCGCATCACCTTCTTCCTCCACCAGAAGAGAGGGAAAGAGCTTGAGTTCTTCCTCCGAGATCTCAAGTTCCCTTGGAATCGATCGTTTCTGCAGAGGATGCCCGGAAACAGCCGCTGTCTCCCCAACCTTCCCGTCTGACTCGTCCGACGATGAGGGGGGCGAAATCGGCGCTTCCGTCCGCCCATCGACAGCCTGTGCTCTCTTCTTTCGGAGCGCGGCCTTCCCAGCTTTCGTCGAGTGCGAAAGACGTCGGATCAGGGCCTCCTGCCTGACCGGCAGCTCAGCCCCGTAAAAGCGCGCAATCGCAGCTCTCAGACGAATCTCCAGCACCGCATGACTTCGAATCATGCACCCGGTCAGCACCCGCAGCTCATCCTGAATCAGGAAATCTTCCGGATCGAGGGCAGCAACATCAAGGGTCTGACCTTCCCGCCGGAAGGGGACCACCCCGAATCGTTTGGCAACTCGCGGGGAGATCAGGGCAGCCGTCTCCGTTCCCGCAAGATTGAGTTCGTGTGCCGAGCAGGTATGAGAACGACTGAACTCCCCGAGTCTGCTCAGAAGTTCAGTTTCAGACATGAGGCGAAAATCCAGGATCGTCGTATCGACCATCTCTCCCGTCATCGAAGCCGTCTCCAGAATCGACGGCACTCTCGATGCCGGAATCAGGCCCTCCGAGACCAGAAAATCAACGAAGGCCCGAGAATTCATAAAATACTCCTGTTCATCTACCTGCTCTCTCCCCTTTTCGGACCGCAGGCTCCCCAACGACCGAACCAGCCAAGATTAACACCCGAAGTCACGGAGTGCCAGAAAGCCTTCGCTCCCCGGATCCACCGCTAAAAGTGGCGGTCCGCGATTCTTGGCGGAGTTGATGCTTCCGACGGGCCGAGATGTCCGCGCCGCGGGCTGCGCCTACCTCCAATGTTCGACCACGGAACGGCGCTTCTTAAGTGGAATCTTCGTCCACAAAATGCAAAGAAAGGTGGCCGGCTCCGCGCCGGCCGAAAGACAGCAAGGCCGCAGGCCTTTCCTTCTTTGTCCTGCTCCCGGGCCGCGGGACGAAAAGGCTCGGCGAGGCCGGAGATCTTCGGAGGCGGAGCCGATCATTTCGAGGATTCCGGGGCTTCATTCGTTGGTTTTGTCGCCCAATTCGCCCCGGATGGGATCTTTGCGGGGGACGGCTGAATCGCCTATGACTCGCTCGCGTTGATCGAGGAAGAAACTTCTCGTGACTATGTGCCGAATCTTGCAATCAACAGTGGTTAGAAAAACAATATCGCAAAACGCCAGCGCAGCCACCTGTGAATCCTGATAGAGCACTTCTTTGGGACATCCCCTTACACCAACAATAGCAGCATATGGAAAGGTCTGATGAAAAACAATGTCACGGAGAAGCTCGCTGTCCGGGGAGTTCACGATATTTCTGCTAGACACGTAATCACTAACAAGCTGGGGTCTGCCGCCAGCAATATCTCCAAAAATAAGATCCGTTACATTCAAGTAATTCAGTTCTTCAGATGGCCAGAACAAGAACAGACAACCAATAAGACAAAAAAGAAAAAGTACCAAGCGATCTCTCTTGCCGTGAAGAAGAAACATGCTCATTGCGGTTACCCCCAATTTTCGAACCACCGGCTTAAGTGGAATTTCCGTCCAAGAACTGCAAAGAAAGATGGCCGACCCCATGCCGGCCGGAAGACAACAAGGCCGCAGGCCTTTCCCAACTTGTCCTTCTCCCGGACCTCGGGGCGAAGAGGCTCGGTAAGGCCGGATGTCTTCGGAGGCGGAGTCGATCATTTCGACGATTCCGGGGGTTCATTCGTTGGTTTTGTCACCCGGATCGCCCCGGATGGAGTTTTTGTGGGGGACAAGAGCATCTGGAGCGTATAAGGGCTCAAAAGTAAGACTGAATTCCCTGTCGTTGCAGGGCCTTCTGAAAAGCACGATCAAAGGTGGCTACAGCATCGCATGACAGGGTTTTGCACATGACGGCCAGAATTGCGTCGGCGAGATCGGGAAAGTCCTTGGGCCAGACTTTGAGGAGAAGGCTCCAGGTAATTTCGTTGGCGACACTTATTCCCGGGAGCAGGAGGCAGTCGGAGATCAATGTCGCGGTCTCAGCCTTTGAGCGTCCGTAAAGATTCTGAAAGACATAGGCCAGCTCTAGGATAACCGCCTGTAAGACCACGACAACCAACTCTCCGCGGGCCGCTCCTTCGAGGAGAATGGCGGCTTTCTCCTGCTGTTCCAGATTCCGGTCGGTGAGGAATGAAATCAGGACGTTGGTATCAATGAGAATGCGCTTCATTCGGAG
>JANTFG010000311.1 GCA_024763555.1 Thermoanaerobaculales bacterium | reverse complement strand
AAGCGGAGGCGTAGCCTTGCCTACGTTGAGTATTTCCAGATTGAGCCCGAGCCGAAGATGTGGTGCAGATGGGATGCGAAAAGCGGAAGTAATTTTTGCGCGGGCCCTAAGTCGCACGATTCACCATTGATCTTCCGGGGTGCGAAATAGGTAGAGGCCCAGTCCGGGGAAGGGCTCTCGGAACGGGTTCCTATATTCGCTCTTTCCCACCCTTCAGACGTCCTTCGAAGAACTCCAGCAAGGCTGACTCGGTTTCATCCTCCCTGTAGCGGGAGGCGGTCTGCTGAGCCGCCTGACTCATCCGCCTCAGCATGGCTGAGTTCGTTGGGAACTCCACCGCCAGCTCCTCGAGCCTGGCAGCCAGGGCGTAGATATCGTTGTTGGGGAAGACAAAGGCGTTGAGGCCGTCATCTAAGAAATCGCGACCTCCGAATGCTTCGTAGCAGATGGGGATGCAGCCTGCGGCCATGGCCTCGGGGACCGTGGTATTGAAGGCCTCGAGGCAGTTAAGATTGATCATGAAGATCGAGCGCTTCATCAACTCTGCCAGCTCCCGGTGGGGGAGATTGCGGATTTCCTCGATCTTCCATCCTTCCAGCTTTCCCCGCATTCGGTCGAGGAGTTTTCTGAAGATCTCCCAGTCGTGATAGCCGGCTTCACGGTAGGCATCCTTGGGCAGGAGCAGGATTCGGCGCTCGCGATCAGCCTCCTCGTGCCCCGAGAAAAAGTACTCGGCGATGAAGGGTGGGACGACGGTTGTCTCGACTTCGAAATGGCGCTCGAGAATCTCCCTGACGTGGGGGAGGATCGCCATGGCGGTTTCGTAGCCGAGTTCCCGATAGGAGATCCCCGTCTCAAAGGGCTTGAGAATGAGGAATGCCCCCTGGACGAAGACGATGCGCCGGCATCGGAAGGGAAGTGTGATCGCCTCGGCAGCCAGAACCTCCGGAACAACGAGGAAGTCTTCCTCCCTGAGGGAGAGTCCGTCGTCATCGAGAAATCGGGTCGGCGGCCGGCTTTCGAGCCAGTTGAGGGAAAAGCCGGAGCGGTGGTGGAGGACGAAGGCCTCAAAGCCGTGTCGCCGGAGGATCTCCACGTGGCGGTAGAGCAGGGCGATTCCCCAGCTCGGCTCCGCATAGTCGGGAACGAGGTAATAGATCCGCGGCTCTGTCGAAGAGTTCCTCCCCATCTCAGGATCTCCGGGCATAGACGCAGTGACGGCAAATGAACTTCTCAGGCGCCTCCTCGACCCCGTAGCTCCAGCGCCGGAGTCGGGCGAATTTCTCACCCGAGAGAATCTCCTCCAGGCTCTGGCCGTTGAAATCGCCGACGACGTATTTTTCGTAGTAGTCCTGACAGCAGAAGACGACCTTCCCCTGCGCGGTGACGTGCAGCCACTGCAGGGGACGGGAGCCCGTCTGCTCGCAGCCGCAGAGTTTCCCGCCTGATGCCGAGGGGCTGAGTCCGATGGGCAGATTCCCGGCCCGGTTCATGACCTCGAAATAGCGCACCTCGAAACAGCTCCCGCCGAACTCGGCGGAGATCTCTTCGAAATCGCGGCGGTGCCGATCGTCCCCGGTGCCGAGTACCGTGATGTCCATCTCCTGTCCGAGCTGGAAATCCTTCATGTAGCGGAGATTTTCAAGGACCCGGGAGAGCTGCTTCGAGCCCCTCTCCTTCAGGTAGCGCTCTTCATCCATCGTTGAGAAGTTGATGGAAACATAACGGACCCCGCCCATCGTCATCAGTTCATCGACGACCCTGGGCAGCAGTCCCGTTCCATTGGAAATGATGGCCGGCTGGAGCCCACGCTCCTTGATCTGCCTGATCTGTGTCGTGAAACGAGGATCCACCGTCGGTTCGTTGTACTGAATGGTTGAGATCCCCTCGATCGTCTCCGCATAGGGTTCGAGCTGCCTGAGAATGGACTCCCAAAGCTGATCCGGCATGAAGTACTTCTCCCGCCGGGCGACAGAGACCGGGCAGAAATAGCAGCCCTGGTTGCAGACGGTGTGGGTTTCGATGGAGACGTACTTGAGGAAGAAACGGTGGGAGAGGTCTTCCGCGTCCCCGATGAGCCATTCATCGGCCCTGAGAGCCGCGACTGGATCGGATTCCGGGTGCGTCGGGACGCTCCCCGCCGCCCGGAAATCCCGGAGCAGGGAAAATCTCGGATCACCGGGAAGAATGCTCTCATCCCGCAGGGGATTGTAGATCCGATGCTCCTCGAAATGCAGGTATGGGTTGAGTATCACATGGACTCCAGTTTTCCGGTGTCCCGCTCGGATTGGACCGCATCCGGGATGGGCCGGGACTCCACGAGAGAAGTAGAGCATAGATCCTCCCGGTGGTAAAGATGAGAGCCGGCCCGGGTGCAAAATTCAAACGGGACAGTAATAATTTCTTTCCTGAGACTGCCGCTGTTTCTGGCCCTGTTTCTGCCACTGTCGCTGAGCCTGTTTCTGGAACAGGAGCAGGGCCAGGAGCAGGAACAGCAAACCGATGCAGGAGCAGGAACAGAAGCCGGAGCAGCAATCCGGAACCGGGGCAGGGATCCGGAGCCGGGGCGGTCGTGGGATGTTCCGACCACCTTGAGTGTGACTTTGCCGGCTCAGTTTCGCCTTTCGGGCGTCAGACTCGGCTCCGGAATCGGTTCCGGCCCGCGGCCTGCCGGACAAAAGAGATCACGGGGGAACGAGGTATCTCCTGCCTGATCGAGTCTCAGAAGAACTCGAAGCACTGAAAACAATGACCTGGGGCCTCCGTCCTCTCGAAAACACTGTTCTCAGTTCGCTTCTCCCGTCTTCGGATGACCGGATTCCCCGCAAGCCGGCCTGAAAGCTGGAGGGCCTCAAGGGGCGCCGAGAATCCCGGCGCATCCATCTCCACCTTAAAGTGATCGTGGTCGCAGAAAGGTGGCCGCCCCGTGCCGGCCGGGAAGGCTGCTTACCGAAGGGCTTTCGTTCCGTTTTTCCCGGGTTGGGATATCCGGAAAATTACTGTCACTTCTAAATTTGGTTCTCGCTTGGGTGTCTCCCCGATTCAGTCTTCGGCTGCGTGTTTCACTCGGGGGTTGACGAAAACATGCCCATTGGGTAGAGTTTAAGTATGAAGGCCACTACCATTAAGTTGGAAGGCGAGCTTCTCGAGAATCTCGAGGCCGGCAAGCCGGAGAACCAGAGCCTGACGGCCTACGTGCGTGCCGTGCTCCAAGAGAGCCTTGACCGCGCAAGGGTCCGTGAAGCGGCAGTCAGCTATCGGGCCTTTGTAGAGTCGAATGAAGACGAGAAGGCCTTGCTGGAAGAGTGGGATCGGGCCGATCTGAACACTCCACCCGGAAGCAGGAACGAGCCATCTTGAAAAGAGGCGCTGTCTACTGGATTAACCTGGGCGCCACCTCGCCCCCGGAGTTTGGGAAGATTCGACCGGGTCTGGTGATCTCGAATTCGGTCCAGAACGGGATTCTCGACAGCGTCGTGGTCGTGCCGCTGTCGACAAATCCCGGTGAAATCTGGCCTCTCCGCATCAAAGTGGAGGCGGAGCTGAATGAGACCTCATTTGCCGTGCTGCCCGGCATTCGGCAGGTTTCCAAAACGCGTCTCCTGGGCTTCATTGCTTTCGCCCGTCCGGGATTTATGAAAGACCTCGACAAGGCCCTGTCTCTGTATCTGAACGACTGAGGCTGTCGCGAATCGCAGGGTTCTCCGCGAAAAAAAGATCTTGACACGGCTTATACTCAGTAGTAGTATAAGTCTGCCGGGAGAAATCCGGCTTTCTTTGGGCCCTGGATATGCTCGATTCGAGCATAAAGGAGGAACGATGCAGGAAACGGCGGTTTGCAGAGCGGAAAGCAGAATCAGAGCGCTGATCCCGGAGATCGAGTGGATCACGGCGGAGCCTCTGATTGACGAGATCAATCGTCTCAAGAAGGAGAAGGGAGTCCTGATCCTGGCTCATACCTACCAGGTACCCCAGATCTACCACGGGGTGGCGGATATCCAGGGTGATTCACTGGCCCTGGCCCGGCGGGCGGCGGAGGCGGATTCGGACAGTATGATCGTCTGCGGCGTTCACTTCATGGCGGAAACCGCGAAGCTCCTCAACCCCTCCAAGAAAGTGCTGATCCCCGATGCGGAGGCGGGCTGTTCCCTGGCGGAGTCCATCACCGGTGAAGATGTGCGCAGACTGCGTCGCCGCTATCCCGGGGTCCCGGTGGTCTCCTATGTCAATACTTCGGCCGAGGTCAAGGCTGAAACCGATGTCTGCTGCACCTCCTCCAATGCCGTCGAGGTGGTCGAAAGCCTCGGCG